>JALZKG010000148.1 GCA_030859365.1 Gemmatimonadota bacterium | reverse complement strand
CACCACGAGTGCGGCCGGGTCCACCTCCGCCGATGCGTCGAGCAAAAAACCCAGAGCCGCGGGGGCGAGGTGGATGCCACCGCCGCTCTCCGCAAGCTCGCCCTCCCCCAGCGCCCGCTGCGTATCGCCGCTCACCGTCCCGCGGGTGGCGTCCAGCACTCGAGTGCCGGCACCGAGCGGTCGGGAGACCCGCACTCGCCGACCCCCGCCGTCGATCTGGAAGGGAGTGCCGGTCAGCTCCAGCACCGGGATCAGAGGGAGCAGCAGCTCCCCGGCGGGACCGGCCAGCACCGGAAGGCTCACGGGGGCCAGGCCGGGGACGACCACGGCGTAGATCCCCTCCTCCCACCCCGCCGGGGGTTGCTGCTGGGCGGCGGCGGGTGCGGCGTCCACGCCAAGCAGCAGCATCGCGAGCAGCACACCCGTCGGGCAAACGGCTCCGGTCTTCATCTTGGGCCTAGTTGACCGTGAGCGTGACGCCCACGGTTCCGGTGTAGACGCCGGCCCGCTGTGCGACGGCGGGAAGCGCCTCACCGCCGATGTACACGGAGAATTCGTCGTACTGATAGCGCGGCCTTCCGGGGCGAGCCCGGTACGGTTTGTCGCCGAAGGTGGGAGTGGCGACCGGATTCCAGGCGACCCAGCTCGGCTGATCGCAGCGGCCGGCTGCGTCGATCTCGCAGAGGGCGGCGTAGTCGCCGTCGAAGGAGAGGGGCAGGGTCGCGCCTTCCGCGCTCGACAGCTGTGCGGGAAGAACGAGGCTGATGTCGATGGAGCGCCGGTTCTTCATCCCGGAGATCCTCCACTCGCCCGCGGATGCGCTCGCCGGAAGCACCGGGGTGATCGGAGCACCGGGAAGCAGCGTCCCGAAGGCCAGCGACCGGACGCCCGCCGCCTGTAGAGGCGGCTGGAGGAGCGCCAGGTACGCTCCGATGCTCCCCTCGACGGACGCGACCGGCGGCTGCCCTTGGACGTGCGGGGCCACCGCGAGCAGACCGCCCAGAGCGACCGCGAGTTGCCACCGGAGCCCCATCGCTACCGCACCGGAAGGACCGCCGTCACCGGAGCCGCCCTGAGCGGGCCGCTGGGAGGCAGATCGGGGCGCTCGGTGTCGAAGGTGTAGCGGACGGTGAACCCGGCCGGGGCCGCTGCGGGGAGCGGGAGCACGAAGCGGCGGCGAAGGGCGCGGTACACGGCGAGTGCGTCCTCGACCTCGGCGTACACCGCGCCGTCGGGGGAGAGCAGCTGCGCCCGCACCCGGCCGAGGTAGGCGGCGTTCCCCTGCCGCTCCACGTCCAGCGTGAGCTGCACGCCGTCATCGGTCCGCTCGGCACGGGCTTCGCGCACCGACAGGCCGGTGTGCACGGGTCCCTTGCGGAACATCAGTGCGGTGGCGATCACCGTTTCCACGTTCAGCTGCACCCGTACCTCCCCCTGCGCCTGCTCGATCGGCGGCTGCCCGCCGCGGGAGCGCACCAGCACGCGGCCCCAGTATTCGCCGTCTGCAAGGGCGGCGGGCGGCTGCACCAGGATGCGGAGGACCTGGCGCTGCCCCGGCTTCAGGACGAGACGGCGAGGAAAGGCTCGCAGCCAGGGGACGGCCGAGGGCTCGCCCGCGGCGGCGCTGTCGCGCAGCTCGACCGAGATGGCGCCGCTCGCGTCGGAGGTGGGATAGCCGAAGGCGAAGGAGATCTCCAGCTCTTCCGGAAGGGAGCCTCCGTTGAACAGGATCAGCGTTCCCGACCGCGATTGCGAGTCGATGTAGAGCGCCGTCGGGCTGACCGTGACCGCGGCCGCGCGTTCGGTCGCGCCGAGGCAGAGCAGGGGCGCCAGGAGCAGCGCGCGGAGCAGGGTGGCAAGCTGAAGTCGCTGCGGCATGGTCGGAATGGGAGGGCTGGCGGTCGAGGTACGACCGGAGGTGCGGTGCCGGCTAGGTGCCGGGGTTGGACAGGACGAGTACGACCGTCGTCGCGTACCGGCCGGCGGGCTGATCCGGAGCGGGGAGCGCCGTGCCGCCGAGCAGCAGCCGTGCCGCCCCCTGCCCGCTCTGCAGCCGAAGGCGGCTGGTTTCGAGCGGGTTCAGGGGGATCAGCCCGGACGAAGCGTGGCGTACCACTGCGCCGTCGAGCGCCCCGAAGTGCAGGGGGATGCGGGCGCCGGACGCGGAGACCATCGCCCGGGGGAGGAGAAAGGAAACGTCCACCGTTCCCTGCCCGTCGAGAACCACCTCGGCCCGGCGGGCGCCGTCGCGCACCGACACCGCCTCCGGGACCCCCGGAAGCAGAGGGCCGAAGGCGAGTCCCTGTACCGGGACCGCCTCCACGGCCGACGCGGAGGCGGTCTGCGCCTCCGCGTCGGCGTGGCCGCACACGCCCCATGCCGCGGCCAGCAGGCCGACTCCGAGCCGGAGGCGCAGCCTCCTCGACATGGGGATGGATCTCATGCCGCAGTCGCTCAGTTGGAGGCCGCGGTGATGCGGATGTTGCCGGCGTAGGTGCCCGGCGTCTGGTTGGTCTGCGCCCCGGTGATGGAGCCGTTGAAGATCACGAACTCGGATTGCACCGTCGTCGGCGCCGCCAGGCTGAGCACTCCCGTGCCCGCGGTCGCCGGCGCGCAGCTGCTGAACGCGCTGCTGATGGCGGTGGCCGTCGTTCCGACCCCGCAGGCGAAGCTCGGCTGGATCGACTCGGTGCCGCCCTGCCGCGTCAGCTTCCCGGTGTCGGCTCCATCCGGGAGGGTGAAGACCACGCCGACGTTGCGGCTCAGCGCGATGTAGCCGGTCCCGGTCGCCGCCTGACCCGGGGTGACCGAGCCGAACGACAGCGGCGACGCGGTCCCGAAGTTCAGGACCGTGGGGATCTCAGCGGTCGCGCCGATGGTTCCGGAGGCGGTGGTGGACTGCGCCTGCGCCAGCGAGGGAAGGGTCAGCAGAGCGGCGGCCAGCGTGGGAAGTACGAACCTCTTCATGGTGCGTTCCTCGGGTTGGGGATGGATGGATTCGCGGGAAAGAGGTGTCGAGCGACCCCGCTGTCCAATCGTTGGGCAACGGCTATGCCCGGTCCTCCATCACCCTGGAAGCGAGGAGCGGCGGGGATTTTTCGTAGGAAAGAAGCGCTTCGCCGGCCCCGCGTTCCCATTCGGGAACGAGTGGAACCCTCACTTCCTCCCCTGCATGCTGCGCGGAAGCGGGGATTCTGCAAGGGGCGCCGCCCGGCCGGAAGCTTCAGCCGCCGCAGCGGGCGAGCGCCTCGACGCAGCGTGCGTTCTCCTCCACCGTGTTGTAGAAGTGGGGGGAGATGCGCACGTACTCGGCGCGGCGGTCGACGATGATCCCCTCGGCGGCGAGCCCCGCTACCGCACCGGCCGCTTGCGGGTGCCGCACCATCACGATCCCCGACCGTCGCGCGGGATCCTCCGCGATCCGGAGCTGAAAGCCCGCCGCGCGGAGCCGATCCACCAGATCCGAGGTGAGCGCCGCGACGCGATCCGCGATCTGCTCCATGCCGATCTCCCGGAAGATCTGCATCCCGCCGAGTGCGGTGTAGACGGTGGGGACCGCCGGGGTGCCGAGGGAGAAGCGGCCGGCATCCTGGCGCAGCTCCAGCGCATCGGCGCGGAAGTCGAACTGATCCCGCGCTCCGAACCAGGACACCACCGTCGGCTCCAGCTCGCGGATCCGCTCCTCCCGCACCCAGACGTACGCGAGCCCCGGTCCGCCGAGCAGCCACTTCAGCGGACCTCCCACGTAGACGTCGGCGCCCGCGGCACGCGGGTCCACGCAGATTTGCCCGAGCGACTGGTAGCCGTCCACGACGAAGAGCGCCCCCGCGGCGTGCGCCGCGTCCGCGATCGGTTCCAGATCCTGCACGTAGCCGGTGGAGTAGAAGACGTGGCTGGTGGCGACGATCGCCGTTCGGTCGTCGATGTACTCGGCCCACCGCTCCGCGGGGATGCCGACACCGTCGTCGCTGGGGACCATGACCACCTCCACGTCGCGGCGAGCAAGCCACTGATAGGCCAGGGTAGGGAAGTCCAGCTCCGCCACCACCACCCGGTTGCGCGTGCGGTAGTCCACCGCCGACGCCACCGACGCGAGCGCGGCGGACACGCTGGGAACGAGCGCCACCTCGGCCTCGCGCGCCGACAGCAGCCAGGCGACGTGCTCCCTCAGCTCCGCCATGCGGCCCAGCCACAGCTCGTACCACGCCGATGCCCCCATGGTGTTCCACAGCTCCTGGTACTCGCCGAGCAGCGCCATGCTGCGCCGCGACAGCGCTCCGAGCGAGCAGGAGTTCAGGTAGGTGCGATCCTCCAGGATCGGAAACTCCACGCGCCACCGCTCCAGCTCGGGGTGCGGAACGGGGTGGCGGGATGCCGGAGGCGCGGAGTGAGCAGGGCTCGACATGGGTTCCGGGGCTGGGGTGAAGGCTCCAAGGTGCCGCTGCCGCGCGTACTGCGTCAAGACGCAGTTCGGCACGAGCATCGAGCGGTGGGGTACGCCCCGCCATGCAGATCCATCCCGTCTTCGACCGCGCTGCGCTCTCGGCGCGGATCCGCTCGCGGGCGCTCGCCCTCGGCTTCGACACCGTCGGCATCGCGCCGCTGGGCCCGAGTGCCCACGCCGACGCCTACCGCCGCTGGGTCGAGGCGGGATGCGCGGGGGAGATGCACTACCTGGCACGGCCAGACGCCGCCGGGAAGCGTGCGGATCCGGCACTGCTCGTCCCGGGAGCGCGTTCGGCGGTGGTGGTCACCCGGGGCTACGCCGCGGGGGAAGAGGAGGGCGTCGAGCAGGATCCGGAGCGCGGCGTGTTCGCCCGCTACGCCCGCGGCGACGACTACCATGAGCTGCTCAAGGAGCGGCTGATGGAGCTGCAGCGGTGGACCACCGAGGCGCTCCACCCGGTGCGTGGCCGCGCATACGTGGACACCGGCGCGGTGCTGGAGCGGGAGCTGGCGGCGCGCGCGGGGCTGGGGTGGTTCGGGCGCAACACCATGCTGATTCAACCCCGCCGCGGCTCGTACCACTTTCTCGGTGTGCTCCTTCTGGACGTGGAGCTGGAATCCGACGCCCCCTTCGAGCGGGACCACTGCGGACGCTGCACCCGCTGCCTGGACGGCTGCCCCACGGGCGCCCTGCTCGGGCGAGACGAAAGCGGCGCGCCGCGGATGGATGCGCGGCGATGCATCTCGTACCTCACCATCGAGCTGCGCGGGCCTATTCCGCGTCCGCTGCGCCCGCTGATCGGCAATCGCATCTACGGCTGCGATATCTGCCAGGAGGTGTGCCCGCACAACCATCCGAAGTTCGTGCAGATCACGTCGGAGGAGGCGTTCTGGCCGCGCCGGGGGGTGCACGGCGAACGGCTGATCGAGTTGATGGGGATGGATCAGGCGGAGTTCTCCCGTCGCTTCAAGAATTCGCCGGTCAAGCGGACGAAGCGGCGAGGACTGCTGAGGAACGTCGCGGTGGCGCTGGGGAACTGGGGCTCGCCGGAGGCGGTGCCGGTGCTGACGCGGGCCTTGTGCGACGCCGAGCCGCTGATCCGTGGGCACGCGGCGTGGGCGCTGGGGCGGATCGGGACGGAAGGGGCGCGGCAGGCGTTACGCGGGAGAGCGGCAACGGAGGATGATCCCTGGGTGCGCGACGAGAGCGAGCTGGCGCTGGCGGAGGCAGCGAGGTAGTGGGAATCCGCCCACGTCAGGCGCCCGAAGTGGTACGGAACAGGGGCATGCGAACGATGAACGAGGAGCCAACTCCCTCCTCGCTCTCCAGTTGCAGCTCGCCGCCCATCTGTTGCACCAGCGCGTGCGAAATGGCGAGGCCGAGGCCGACTCCCGGCATCTGTGCCGTGCCTTCGCTGCGGTAGTATGGCTCGAAGATGGCCGTCCGCTCGACTTCCGCGATGCCGGGTCCGCTGTCGGCAATGCGAACCTCGCCCCAGGGAACTCCGGCGGCGATGTGCTCGGACGCGGTGATGGAAATATGACCGTCCTGCGGCGTAAACTTCACCGCGTTGCCGATCAGGTTCACCAGGACCTGCCGCACGCGGGCCTGGTCCGCCACCACGACGACATCCGCCAGGCTTCCGATCTCCAGCGTCTGAAGCTTCGCGTCGGCCGCGGGGATCAGCATGTGGACCGCTTCCCGCGCCACCTCCGCCAGGTGGACCGGCTCCGTGCTCATCCGCATCACCCCCGCGTTGAGCCGGGCCATGTCCATGACATTGTCGAGGAGGGAAAGCAGGTGCCGGCCGCTCATGCGCACCCGGCCCAGCGTTTCCCGCTGCCGGTCGTTGATGGGTCCGTAGATCTCCTCCTGCATGATCGCGCAATAGCCATCAATCGCCCCGAGCGGAGTGCGGATGTCGTGGGCGAGGGTGGCGAGGGCACGGTCCTTGGCGGTGGTCTCGCCCTCGCTGGCACGCAGGCGATCCTCCATCTCGATACGGACCTCGCCTCCGAGCCGCGCATTCTCCAGCGCGACGGCCGCCTGGTCGGCGAGTGCGGCGAGAAGTGATTCGTCGGCGGTTGTGGAGGCCTGCCGCATCGCGACCGCGAGCAGCCCGGTCACCGCGCCGCCGACCACGAGGGGGACGGCGATGAAACAGTCATCGGGAACGGCGAGCAGACCCTGGAGACGCCCGATCACGTCGTCGTCCAGCGGCGCGCGGAAGCGGGCAACGCGTTCCTCGTTGATGCCGTGCGCGGCGCGCACCAGGAGAAGGCCGCCGGCATCCGAAAGCATGAGTACGGCGGCCGCGGCACCGAGCAGCTCGGCACCTCGCTCGACCGTCAGCCGCGTTACCTGCTCCAGCGAAGTGGTGTAGGTGAGGGCGCGGCTGATCTCCGTCAGCCTGCGCAGCTGCGCGAACCCCGGATCGACCGTGACGAAGGTGGCACCCGCGCTCATTTCAGGACGCACAGGCCGGCCGCGGTGATCTCCACCTCCCGGACCTTGGTATCGTGCGCGCTGCCGCGAGTCTTGAGGACACGCAGTGTGCGCCGGGTTCGTTCTTCTCCTTCCACCGTAAGCAGCAGCACGTTGTCCGACAGGTAGCTCATCGGGTTCTGCTTGCCAGTGCCAGAAATCGTGTTGCCCGTGGTTTCGAAGTTCAGCACACTGGTGATGG
>JALZKG010000186.1 GCA_030859365.1 Gemmatimonadota bacterium | reverse complement strand
CCCGGCCGAAGCGGAGCGGCTTCGAGACGACGCGCTTCGGCTCCAGGCCGCGGGCGTCTTCAGCGTCGTTCTGGAGATGATGCCCGGCGCGCTCGCCGGCGCCATCTCCGGAGCGCTCGGAATCCCGACCATCGGCATCGGCGCCGGGCCCGGCTGCGACGGGCAGGTTCTCGTCCTCCCCGATTTGCTGGGGCTGAACCCCGATTTCAAGCCGCGCTTTCTGCGCCGTTTCGCCGAGCTGGGGAGCGCCACGGTGGAGGCCGTGGCCGAGTACGGGCGCGCGGTACGCGGCGGTGAATACCCCGCCGCGGAGCACACCTGGGAATGACCTCGGCCCTTGCAGCGCCTCCTGCGGTGGACGCCCCGGCCGAGACGGCTCTTCTTCGGACGGTCGCCGAAATGCGTGCCTGGGTGGCCACGGCGCGAAGCGATGGGCAGAGGGTCGCGCTGGTGCCCACGATGGGGGCGCTGCACGCCGGGCACCTGTCGCTGGTGGACCGGGCTCGGGAGCGTGCGGACCGCGTGGTGCTCTCCATCTTCGTGAATCCGCTGCAGTTCGGAGCGGGCGAGGATCTGGACCGCTACCCCCGCGATCTGCAGGGCGATCTCGAAAGTGTGGCCAGCCGCGGGGTAGACCGGGTGTTCGCCCCGTCGACGGGCGAGATGTACCCGCACGGCGCGCCGGAGGTCACCCTCACTCCGGGTCCTCTGGGCGAGCGTCTTTGCGGAACGTCGCGGCCGGGGCACTTCGCCGGGGTACTGACGGTGGTGGCGAAGCTGTTCGCCATCTGTGCACCCGACGTCGCGGTGTTCGGGCAAAAGGATTTTCAGCAGACGTGTCTGATTCGCCGCATGGCGGCCGATCTGAACCTCCCGGTGAGGATCGAGGTCGCGCCGGTCGTGCGGGAGCCGGACGGGCTGGCGCTCAGCTCGCGCAACCGCTACCTGTCGCCCGCAGAACGAGCACCGGCCCTGGGACTCGTGCGGGCGCTCCGGGAGGCCCGCCGGCGCTTCGCCGCCGGGGAAGGCGGTGCGGAGCGGCTTCGCCAGGGTATGTTCGACGCCCTCCGGGAGGCGGGCGCCGCCCCGGAGTACGCGGAGGTGGTCGACGCCGAGCGACTCGAGAGGCTTCAGCGGGCCGGGGCCGGCGCGCTGTGCGCGGTCGCCGCGCGGGTCGGCACCGTTCGGCTGATCGACAACACCCTGCTCGGGGTCGACGACCCCATCGACCGGAGGGAGTGACCATGCTTCGCACCCTGTGCAGGTCCCGGATCCACCGGGCGACCGTGACGGGTGCGGGTCTCAACTACGTGGGGCCGATCACCAGCGACCGCTCTCTCCCGGATACGGCGGAGTACCAGGGCGTCTTCGTCTTCGGGGACGAAAACAACCGGGTCGCTCGCGATCCGCTGCGGGTCCTCGTCTCCTGACCGCAGTGGCCGAGTGGACGGGCGTCGTCGTCGCACTCGCCGCGTCCGAGCGGACCCCGTTGAATTCACGGCTCTCCGTTTATCTGCATCCGGTAGCGGGGCGTCCGCTCTGCTGGCACGCGCTGCACGCGCTCGCCTCCGTCCGCCCCGCCCCCCGCTCCCTGGTGCTGCTGACGACCACCGACCTTGCGCCCGAGATGTTCCGCGACATCCACCCCGAGCCGCTCGTCGTGTCGCCCGGCGACCCCCGCCTCCCCGAGCTGTTCGCGGGGGTCGCTTCGCGCGTGGTGGTGGCCGATGGTGCCGCCCCCGGGCTGACGGAGGACGTGCAGCCGCTGCTGGCGGGCGACAACCCGTCGGTGCTCATGGGCGGCCCACGTGCGGTGGCGGCGCTTCTTCCCCTCGCCGAGGCCCGCCGTGTGGTGGGGGAGGCGGGTTCCGGCCATCCCTGGAGCGACGCCCTCGGCGCGGGGCTGCCGGAGGTGGAGGTACATGGCCTCCCCTTGGTGGAGGACCGGGCGGGGCTGAGCCGCGCCACCGCGCGGGTTCGGGATCGGGTCGTGGGGGCGTTGATGGAGGGGGGAGTGACCGTGCTGCTGCCGCGGACGATTTTGGTCGACATGGACGTCCGGGTAGGGCGGGACAGCGTGATCTACCCCGGCGTGGTACTGGAAGGGCAGACCACCATCGGAGAGGAAACGGTGATCGGTCCCGGCACCCGGATCGTGGACAGCTGGGTCGGAAGCGGGGTGGAGATGAAGGGGTGGAACTACATTTCGCACACCTCGATTCGCAACCGCGCCATCCTGGAACCGTACGCCCGCCGTGG
>JALZKG010000131.1 GCA_030859365.1 Gemmatimonadota bacterium | reverse complement strand
GTGCGGGTAGCGCTGTAGCGGATGACAGAGAGAGCCGCAGACGCGCACTGGATGCGGCGCGCCCTGGTGCAGGCGGAGGGGGGATGGGGACGCGTGTCGCCCAACCCGCTCGTCGGGGCGGTGGTGGTGCGGAACGGCGAGGTCGTGGGCGAGGGCTTCCATGCGGAGCATGGCGGCCCGCACGCGGAGGTGCATGCGCTCGCCGCGGCGGGCGAGCGGGCGCGCGGTGCCACCCTGTACGTGACGCTGGAGCCGTGCGCCCACCAGGGAAAGACGCCGCCGTGTACGGATGCGATCCTCGGCGCCGGGATCGCACGGGTGGTGCTCGCCGCGACGGACCCCAACCCCTGGGCGGCGGGAGGAGCAGAGCGGCTGCGCTCCGCGGGCGTGGAGGTCACCGCCGGGGTGGAGGAACAGGCGGCCCGGGACCTGGATCCGGGCTTTTTTCATCAGTTCGGCCGCTCGGCGGCCGACCGGCCCTGGCTTCTTCTCAAGCTCGCCCTGTCGCTGGACGCTCGCGTCGCCGACGCCGCGGGCCGTTCTGCGTGGATCACTTCGGAACGGGCACGCTCGGAGGTGCACCGCACACGAGCCAGCGTCGACGCCGTGGCCGTCGGGATCGGCACCGTGCTTGCCGACGATCCGCTTCTGACGGTGCGGGACGGACCCGAGCCCCGCGTTCCACCGGCCCGGATCGTCTTCGACCGCGCGCTCCGGCTTCCTCCGACGAGCCGGCTGCTCGCTTCGGTGGGGCAGGCGCCGGTGTGGGTTGTGTGTGGAGCCGATGCGTCCCCGGCGCGGGCGGAGGCGCTGCGACACTCCGGTGCGGAGCTGGTCCCGGCGGGGGATCTCGGCCTTGCGCTCCGCGTGCTGAAGCAGCGCGGCGTATGCACGCTGCTCTGCGAGGGCGGCGCGGTGCTTTCGGCGGCCCTGCTGGACGCCGGGCTGGTGGATCGCCTTCACCTGTACTACGCCCCGCTCCTTCTGGGCGCCGGTGCCCGCTCCCCGTTCGACGTCGCGAGCGCGAGCGTACGGCACGCAGCTCGCTGGCGCCATGTGCGGAGCGAGGTGTTCGGCCCCGACACCCGGATCACCCTGGCCGCGGAATACGATGTTCACCGGAATCGTTGAGGAGGTAGGACGAATCGCTTCCCTCGTCCCGGCCGGCGACGGGCTGATCCTGTCGGTGGAGGCGCCGGGGATCGCGCCGTCGCTCGCACTCGGCGAGAGCGTCTGCGTGGACGGCGCCTGCCAGACGGTCACCTCGCTTTCGCCCACCGCGTTCCAGGTCCAGGCGGTAGGGACCACGCTCGGCCGCACCACCTTCGGCGATCTCACCCCCGGCCGACGGGTGAACCTGGAGCGGGCGCTTCCGCTCGGCGGACGCCTCGGCGGCCACCTGGTCCAGGGGCACGTGGACGGGGTGGCGAGGGTGCTGCGAATCACCCCGCGTGGGGAGCACACCCTGATCGACTTCGAGCTTCCGGAGGAGGTGCGGGAAGTCACCGTCCTCCACGGCTCCATCGCGCTGAACGGCGTCAGCCTCACCGTGAACGCGCTCCCCTCCACCGGGAGCGCCCAGGTGTCGATCATCCCCTTCACCCGGGATCACACCGCGCTCGCCGATCTCCGGGACGGGCAACGCGTCAACGTCGAGGGGGACCTGATCGGCAAATACGTGCGGCGGCTCGTTCGCGCGCCGCTCGCCGAAGCAGGGGGTCGGGAAGGGGGCGGAGCGTCGGACCTTCTCCATGCGTGGGGGTACTAGACGCCCCCGAGATCCCGCTCGGAACGCATCTTTGCAACGGCACGGTAGCTGAGATCATGCCTTTCGATCGCATCGAAGACGCGCTGCAGGACATCCGCGAGGGGAAGATGGTGATCGTCGCGGACGATGAGGATCGTGAAAACGAGGGGGATCTGGTCTGCGCCGCGTCGCTCGTCACGCCCGAGACCGTCAACTTCATGGCGACGGAAGGGCGGGGGCTGATCTGCGTCGCCCTCACCGCCGAGCGTGCGGACGAGCTGGATCTGCGGCCCATGACGGAGCTGAACACCGAGGCGCAGGGCACCGCGTTCACCGTCTCCGTGGACGCTTCGGCACGTTTCGGCGTCACCACCGGAATCAGTGCTTCGGACCGGGCGACGACCATCCGCGTTCTCGTGGAACCCGGCACCGTGGCGGGCGACCTGCGCCGCCCCGGCCACGTCTTTCCGCTGCGCGCCCGCGCGGGCGGAGTCCTGCGCCGCGTCGGGCAGACCGAGGCATCGGTGGATCTCGCACGTATGGCGGGGCTTCCGGCGGCCGGGGTGATCTGTGAGATCCTGAACGCCGACGGCACCATGGCGCGCCGCCCCCAGCTGGAGGAGTTCGGGGCACGACACCAGCTTCGCTTCGTCACGGTGGCGCAGGTGATCGCCCATCGCCTCAAACACGAGCGGCTGGTGCGGCGCGAAGCGGAGGCGACGATCCCCACCCCGCGAGGCGAGTGGCGCATCGTCGCGTATCGCAATGACGTGGACCCCTTCGAGCACGTTGCGATGGTTCATGGGGACCTCGACGGACGGGAGAACGTGCTGGTGCGGATGCACTCGGAGTGCCTCACGGGTGACGTGTTCCACTCGCTGCGCTGCGACTGCGGAGAGCAGCTCGACTCCGCCATGCGGATGATCGAGGCGGCCGGGGCCGGAGTGATCGTCTACCTGCGGCAGGAAGGGCGGGGGATCGGCCTGGTAAACAAGCTGCGGGCCTACGCGCTGCAGGACGAGGGGATGGATACCGTGCAGGCCAACCAGGCGCTCGGCTTCCGTCCGGATCTGCGCGACTACGGGCTCGGGGCGCAGATCCTGCTCGACCTCGGCCTTTCGTCGGTCCGTTTCCTCACCAACAACCCGAAAAAGATCGTGGGACTCGACGGCTACGGCCTTTCGGTGGCGGAGCAGGTGCCGATCCGCGTGGAGCCTAATCCGCACAACCGGGACTATCTGGCGACCAAGCGGGAAAAGATGGGCCACCTCCTTCCCGACGCGGAGGCAGCCGAACTCGTCCACACACCGGTCGCCGCACACGGATGATCGAGCACGAGGGACACCTCCGCGGCGACGGCCGGCGATTCGGGATCGTGGTGGGACGCTTCAACGACCTGATCACCCGTCCACTGCTCGCCGGGGCCGGCGACTGTCTGGTGCGCCACGGCGTCGCTGACGACGCGATCGAGGCCGTATGGGTGCCCGGAGCATGGGAGATACCGGCAGCGCTCCGCCGGCTGGCCCGCTCCGGCCGCTTCGATGCGCTCATCGCGCTCGGCTGCGTCATCCGCGGCGGCACCCCCCATTTCGAGTACGTGTCCGGCCAGGTCGCATCGGGGGTGGCCACCGTGGGGAGCGAGGCCTCCGTCCCCGTGGTCTTCGGCGTCCTCACGACCGACACGATCGAACAGGCCATCGAGCGTGCCGGCACCAAGGCCGGCAACAAGGGGTGGGAGGCGGCGCTGGCGGCGCTGGAGATGGCGGACCTTTTCTCGCGCCTCGACGGTGCCGGAGCCGATGCGCGCGAGTAGCCGGGCCCGCGGCTGGGCACTGCAGGGGCTCTACGCCTGGGAGATGCGCGGCGAGGCGGAGCACGACGCCGTACGGGTGCTGCAGGAGCTCTTCTCCGAGTTGCGGGTTTCGCCGCAGAACCGCCCCTTCGCCGAGGTGCTGGTGCGGCTCGTCGCCGCCAACCGCGTGCGCATCGACGCGGTGCTGGACGAATCCCTCACCAACTGGCGGCTCGGGCGCCTTTCCACCATCGACCGCAACCTGCTCCGGCTGGGCACGGCCGAGCTGATGTACCTCGAGGAGGGGACGCCCTCCGTGACCATCCGCGAGATGATACGGCTCGCGGAGCGTTACGGAACGCCGGAAAGCCCCCGCTTCGTCAACGGGGTTCTCGATGCCGTCGCGCGGCGCTTCTCCCCACGAGAGGCGGCCTCCCGGCCATGAAGCTGCTCGTGGTCAACTGGCAGGACCGCCTGAACCCGCACGCCGGTGGTGCCGAGGTGCACCTGCACGAGACGTTCGGCCGGCTGGCGAGGGCGGGGCACACCGTCCACTTTCTGGTGTCCGGCTGGGAAGGCGCCCCCGCGAACGAGCGGGTGGACGGCATCCACGTCCACCGGACCGGCTCTCGCTACACGTTCGGGGTTCGGGCCGCGGGTGCGTACGCGGAGCGGCTGCGCGGCGAACGGTTCGACCTCGCGGTGGAGGCGCTGAACAAGGTCCCGGTGTTCGCCCCGCGCTGGACCGGAATCCCGACGGTTCTGCTGGTGCACCACCTGTTCGGCGCCACCGCCTTCCGGGAAGCGTCGCTGCCGGTCGCGGCCGCCACCTGGCTGCTGGAGCGGGGCGTGCCCCGCGTGTACCGCCACACCCCGGTGCAGGTGATCTCGGAGAGCACCGCCGACGACCTCGCGGCCCGGGGCCTGCCCCGGAGGAGCATCCGCGTGATCCATCCGGGGGTGGACACCGCGTTCTTCACCCCTGCCGGCCCCCGCGCGGAGCGTCCCTGCTTCGTGTACGTGGGACGCCTGAAGCGGTACAAGGGTGTGGACACTCTGATCCGCGCCTTCGCGGAGCTGGCGGCGAACGGCTGCGAGGCCGAGCTGCACATCGCCGGGAAGGGGGAGCACGAGACCGCCCTGCGCGCCCTGGTGGGCCGCCTGGGGCTGGCGGATCGGGTCCGCTTCCGGGGGTGGGTGAGCGAAGCGGAGAAGCGAGATCTGTTCCGACGAGCATGGGCCAACGTGTTTCCCTCACCCAAGGAAGGGTGGGGGATCACCAACGTGGAGGCGGCGGCGTGCGGCACCCCTTCGGTGGCCAGCGACGCACCGGGGCTCCGCGATTCGGTCGCGGACGGCCGGAGCGGAGTTCTCTTTCCGGCGGGGGACTTCGCGGCCCTCGCGGTGGCACTCCGGCGCCTGAGCACCCAGCCCCAGGAGGTGGAGCGGCTGGGGCGCGGAGCCCGGGAATTCGCGGAGAGCCACAGCTGGGACCGCACGGCGGGACAGACGGAGCGGCAC
>JALZKG010000127.1 GCA_030859365.1 Gemmatimonadota bacterium | reverse complement strand
GAGCGGCTCCTGCTCCGGGAGCGCGCGGCCCGCGCCGAGGCGGAGGCCGCCGGCGGGCAGGCGCGCTTTCTGGCCGAGGTGTCGGAGCTGCTCGCCACCTCGCTGGACGTGGAGGCGACGCTGCGCTCCCTCGCCTACCTGACCGTGCCGCGCCTCGGCGACTCGTGCATCGTATACCTGGTGGGCGACGACGGGGAGATCCGCCGGCTAGACGCCATGCACGTGGACCCGGAAAAGGAGCGGGCGCTCCGCGAGCAGCTCCAGCGCCATCCGCCGCAGTTGGAGTCGCTGATCCCCCCCGTCGCCCGCGCCCTGCGTTCGGGAACGCCGGAGATCGTCCGGGAGGTCACGCCGGCGGCGCTCAAGGCCCACCCCGGAGACCCGACGCACCGGGGGATCGCGGAGGAAGTGGGGCTCCGATCGCTCATCGTGGTCCCCCTGATTGCCCGCGGCCGTACCCTCGGCGCCCTGAGCTATGGCGTGCAGCACCCGCGCCCCCGCTTCGGCGACGCCGACCTGCCGCTGGCGACGGAGGTCGCCCGCAAGGCGGCGCTGGCGCTCGACAACTCCCGGCTTTACGCCGCGAGCCAGCGGGCCGTCGCCACCCGCGAAAAGGTGCTCGCCGTGGTCTGCCACGACCTGCGCAATCCGCTCGGCACCATCCTGCTCAGCTCCACCGCGCTGAGCCGCTCCTCCCCGACGGAGGTCTGGGCCGAGGCGGGCCCGGAGCTGCTCGCCTCCATCGCCGCCTCCGCGGAGCAGATGGAGTACCTGATCAAGGATCTCGCCGACCTGACGCGGCTGGAAACGGGGCGGGTGGCGCTCGCCCGCTCCCGGCACGAGCCGTGGCAGCTGCTGGACGAGGCGGTGCTGGTGCTCAGCCCGCTGGCCCGGGCCGGGGGGCTGCGGCTCGTCTGCGACCCAGTCGGCGACCTTCCGGGGGTGCGGGTCGCGCGGGACCGGATCATCCAGGTGTTCAGCAACCTGGTGGGGAACGCCATCAAGGCGACGCCGCCGGGGGGGACCATCACCCTGGGCGCTCACCGCTGGGGCACCGGCGTCTGCTTTTCCGTCGCCGACGACGGTCCGGGTATGCCACCGGAGAAGGCGGCCCGCCTCTTCGACCGCTTCTGGGAGTCAACCCTCACAGGAAGGAGCGAGTTCGGGCTGGGGCTCCACATCACCCGCGCGCTGATCGACGCGCACGGCGGCCGGGTGTGGGCGGAAAGCACCCCGGGGGAGGGAACCACGGTGCGCTTCACCGTGGGCGCCGCGGAGCGCCGGGAGTCCGCCTCCGGGGAAGCGGCGGCGCTGGGTGCGGCCTGAAGGGTAGTGGCGCCACCAGGCGAGCGGGGCCGGGTGCGAGCAGGTCTGCTTCAATCCGCCGCTGGTTGCCGCTCCATTCATCTTGCGTCGGTCGGCGGGTTGCATTACATTGGGATGCAGTGTAATACACCTCGTCCAGCACCGAGGAGACTGTATGCCATCCGTCCAGCATAGCATCCGCGTTCCTGACCGACTCGATCGGGAGATCAGCCGAGAAATTCAGTTCCGCGGTGAGCAGGATTGGTCGAAGGGTGCGATCTCACTGATGGAGGAAGCGGTTCGCGCCTCCCGTGTCCCCGGCATCCTCTTCGTTCAGCGGTGGGATGGTCGCCGGCCGGCGGTTGCGTTCTCGGGTCTTGAGGTGTGGGAAATCATCGCGTCCTGGAACGAGAGCGGCGAAAGTTGGCAGACACTGATCGGAGCCTATCCGGAGCTGTCCGAAAATCAGTTGCGAGCCGCCGTTGCATACTACCAGGCCTATCCAGAGGAGATTGACGCGAGGCTGGAACGCGAAGCCTACTGGACGCCTGAGCGCGTGGCCGCCGAGCTTCCCTTCACGCGCCGGATGGGCGGGTGAAGAGTGTCGCGCCGCCGGAAGGACAGGGAGCGCGGTTCTATCTCGATGAAGACGTTCCCCACGGAGCCGCGGACATCGGGGGCGCTCTCGGATTGAACATTCTTGCCGCGAAGGACGCCCAACCATCCCTGCCGCAGGACGAACCGATCCACCTCATGACGGCGGCCCGGGATCACCGGGTCATGGTGACTCACAACCGAAACGATTTCCTCGTGGCAACCCGTGATGCGTTCCAGTCACAGGGACCTCACGCGGGTCTGTTGATCCTGACGCGTAAACTCCCTCGGGACCCGGCACGAGTTGCCCACGCTCTGGAGCGGTGGGTGGCAGTGCGCAGGGAAGAGGGGTCCTGGCCGATGCAGCGGTTCGAGGTTGCCTTCCTTTCCGCCTGAAGCTGCCCGTGGAAGAGGGGGCGGCGGGCTGACGCCGGCCAATTCTACCTTGGCGGCGCAAGATGCAAGAGCGGCCCCGAAGCTTCGGGGCCGCTCTTTTTTGCACCATTCGGGAGCAAGTGGCGCACGCCCGAGTTGCGTCGCGGCACCCATGCCGCCATCTTTGTGCACAACTGCACAGGAGGTGTCGATGACTGCCACTGCGATCGCCGAACGTCTGGGAGGGACCCGGGTCCTGGAGCACGAGATCCGCTCCGAGCTCCAGCTGGTGGAAGCGCTCCGGCAGGGGCTGCCCAGTGCCGCCGCGGACGCGCTGGTCGCGCCGGAGGGGATCACCCGGGACGAACTCCACCGCCTCGTGATTCCGCGCCGCACCCTCGCCAAACGGCGGCAGATGGGTGGCACCCTCACCGCCCAAGAATCCGACCGGTTGGCGCGCGTGGCTCGGATACTCGGGCGGGCGGAGGAAGCGTTCCAGAACGCGGAGAAGGCGCACCGCTGGCTCCGTAAACCGAATCGCGCCCTCGAGGGCCAGGTGCCCCTCGAACTCCTCGTCACGGAAGCAGGCGCTCGACTCGTGGAGCAGGCGCTGCTGCGGATCAGCCATGGTATCTTCGCCTGATGCATCTGTGGCGGATCGCGAGCGGACGCTACGACCCGCTGGACGGTGAAGGTGCACGCCTCGCGGGCGGCCGGTGGAGTTCCCCCGGCCGACCGCTTGTTTACACCTCCGCCACCGCAGCGCTCGCGGTGCTGGAGAAGCTGGTCTGGACCGATCCGGAGGACCTTCCCGACGATCTGGTTCTCTTCGAGATCGATCTCCCCGACGCGCTCGTCACGGCGGCGCGGCTCCGGTCCCCCGAGCTGCCGGCCGGGTGGGCGGTCCCGGGCTGCCCCGAGTGCGTGCGGCTTGGCGACGAATGGCTCGCGTCCCCGGGCGGCAGCGCGGCGCTGGTCGTGCCGTCAGCGGTCCTGCCGGAGGAGGCGAACGTGCTCCTGAACCCCGCGCACCCGGATGCACGCCATGCACGGGTTCACACTCAGCGTCCATTTTCGTTCGACCCCCGACTGCTGATCTGATCAGGCTAGGAGGCAGCGACCGGCTGCCTCGCTAAGCGGACAGAGGGCGGCGCTGCTTCGGCAGGTCGCTTCGGCAGCAGCCACACCCCCGTCGCGAGCACCAGCGGCGCGACGGCCACCAGCCACCAGTTGGGCTGCTCCCCCGCACCCATGACGTACGCCGCGAGCGTGGGGGACGACACCAGCAGCACCGCCGTGGCGTTGTTCGCGAAGTGCATCAGCATGCTGGTGTACACCGAGCGGGTGTGCCATACCACGTAGCCCAGCAGCAGCCCGATCCACATGGTCGGCAGGAAGCGGATGGCGGTGGCGGTGCTCAGGTGGAAGGCGCCGAACACCACCGCGGAGAGCACCACCGCGCGCCCCATCCGCATCTCCCGGGATGCGCTCTGCAGGAGCACCCCGCGGAAGACCAGCTCCTCGCAGACCGCCGGCGTCACCGCCACCAGAAAGAGCAGCCAGAGGAGCCGCGCCGGATCGTTCGCCGTGAGCAGCCCCTGGAGTGCTTCCATGAACTCCTGCGGCAGCTCCAGCACGAAGGTCTGCACCCAGCCGAGCGCCCAGCCGATGGGCAGCCCACCCGCCACGATCAGCAACGCGGCGCCGAAGGCGCGCGGAGGCGCCCCGCGGAGGGCGAGCGTCCGTCGCAGATCGAACGGTCCGAACGCCGCGAAGAGAAGCGCGGGGAGGCCGAGCAGCAGCCACTGCATGGCGAGGATCCCCCGCTCGCCCCACGCCACCTGGAAGCGCGCGCCGAAGTAGAAGGCGAGCAGCGCCACCCCGGCAACGAAGAGGAGCGCGGTGCCGGCGCGGGGAATGCCGTCGCCCGTTTCCCGCCAGCGCCGCAGACGCTCTCCCCAGGAGCCCGTCGCCACCTCCGTCGCTCCGCTGCCGAAGAGGATGTCCTCCCGCCCGAACGCCCGCACCGCGAAGACCAGCGCGATCATGGCGTAGACAACGGTCGAACCGATCGCGATCAGCGTGGGAGCGAACTCCGCGCTCCCCGTGAGCAGCGCGCGAAAGAGCAGTGCCACCCCCGCGATGGGGACGGCCGCGAGTCCTTCGGTGAACGCGATCCCCGGCATGGCGGCGAGGAGCGCGGGAAGGAAGCTGATGATGTAGATCGGGGTCAGCGCGTTCTGCGCCTCCCGGAAGGAGTGAGAGCGGACCGCGACGCCCAGGAAGAGCGACGCGAAGAACAGCGCGAGCAGCGCCAGCGCCCCCATCGTCAGCAGCATGGCCCCGGCCGACAGCCGGAACTCGATGTCGAGCGCCTGCGTGAACTGAAACAACCCCGCCTGGAAGGTCAGCAGCATGCTGAGCAGGTTCAGCGTGGCGGCCGTCAGCGCGATGATCGTCACCGCCGCGAACTTGCCGGCCACGATCTCATCCTCCGGCACCGGGGTGGCGAGCAGCGGCTCCAGCGTGCCGCGCTCCTTCTCGCCCGCCGCCAGGTCGATGGCGGGGTAGAAGGCGCCGAGCACCGTCATCAGGATCAGGATCATGGGGAGAAAGCGCCCCAGCGCGTAGCCGCCGAGCTGCTCTGCCGTGGCCACCGAGCTGTCGCGAACGGCGAGCGGTTCCGCGAAGGAGCGGGGGAGCCCCTCCGCCTCCAGCCGCCGCGCGAGCAGCGAATCCGCCTGCTCGCGGAGCCGCCGATCCACCATGCCGCGGGCGAGCTGGGAGCGGTCGCGGGAGCCGTCGAAGAGGATCTGCGCGTCCCGGGAGTCGAGGGCTTCGCCGGCGCGGGGCCGAACGTCCACCACCGCGTCCAGCGTTCCGTCCCGGAGGCGCGGCATCGGATCGTCCACCTCCACCACCCGCATCGCCGGGTCGCCGCGGAGAAGCGCGTTCGCGGCGCTCCCCACCACGGCTACCCGCACCGGATCGCCTTCCAGGCGGCGCTGTCCGAAGAGCGCCATCTGCTCCATCAAAATGAAGATCCCGGGGTAGAGGAACGCCGGGATCACGATCATGATCAGGATGGTGCGGCGGTCCCGCACCGTTTCCTTCAGCGCCTTAGCGAGCACCGTCCCGACGGTCCTCCAGTTCATGCGTCCGTCTCCGCGTAGCTCAGGAATGCCCGCGCCAGGATCCGCTGCCCGCTGCGCTCCTTCAGTTCGTCGATCGTCCCCTCCGCCACCAGCCGTCCCCCGGCCACCACCCCTACCCGGTCCGCCAGCAGCTCCACCTCGTCCATCTGGTGCGTGGAGAAGAGCACCGCCCGCTGCCGCATCCGCGCGGTGTGCATGAAGGCGAAGATCGCGCGGCCGCTGAGCACGTCCAGCCCCAGCGTCGGCTCATCGAGGATCACCGCCGGCGGGTCGTGCAGCACCGAGCGGGCGATGGAGACCCGCTGCCGCTGCCCCGTGGACAGGCGCCCGCAGTAGCGGTTGGCGAAGGCGGTGATCTCGAACAGCTCGATGGTCTCCTCCACGCGCCCATCCAGCGCCTCCCGCGGCACCCCCTGCAGCGTCCCGAAGTAGCGGAGCAGCTCTCGTGCGCTCAACCGCTCGTACAGCCCCATGGAGGCGGACAGGAAGCCGAGGCTCGCCTTCGCCTGGAGTTTGTGCGTGCGCACGTCGAAGCCGTTGACCCGCGCCGTGCCGCCCGTGGGGGCGAGCAGCCCCGCCAGGCAGCGGAGCGCGGTCGTCTTGCCGGCGCCGTTCGCGCCGAGCAGCGCATAGATCTCCCCCGGCGCGACGCGGAGCGTCAGCTCCTGGACGGCGAGAAAGTCGCCGTACGCCTTGGAAAGCCCGTCGAATTCGATCATCTCACGCCGTACGCAGTCAGCGGCCCACCTCGCGCAGCGAGGCGCGCCGTTCCGTGCTCAGGATGCCGATGCGGTAGATCTTCCCCGCCGCCCGGGCGGTGGCGGCGAGCTCCGGCGGCACGCGGAGCAGCAGCGGAAAGAGCGGCGCGCCGATGAGAAATCTCCGGGGCAACACGCCCCCGCCCGGCGGCCTACCGCCCGCCCGCCGCCCCGCCCCCCGCGATGGCGGCGGAGTAGCCCTCCTCCTCCACCGCGGCGACGAGCTGCTCGGGCGAGACGCGTCCCGGTTCGAACTGCACCTCGGCCGCGCCCTCCTCGAGGTGCACGGTGGCCGTCTGCACCCCGGACTGGTTGCGCAGCGCCTTCTCCACCGCGGATACGCAGTGGTCACAGGTCATCCCTTCGATCTTGAGCCGCGTGGTCTTCATCGGAAATCTCCTGTCCGGTTGAGGGTGAAGCGTCCGCGTGGCGCAGAAAGCGCGCCGCGGTTGCAGCGCGCCGGGGGGCACGATAGACTCCCCGCTCACCCTTTTCTTCTCCGGAGACCCGCGTGGACGCATTCCCGAACCTGACGGTGCTCGACCACCCGCTGATCCAGCACAAGCTATCGGTGCTGCGCGCCCGGGACACCTCCAAGAAGAAGTTCAAGGAGCTGGTGGACGAGGTGGCGATGCTGATGGCGTACGAGGTGACCAAGGACCTGCCCCTGGCGCCGAAGGAGATCGAGACGCCGCTGGAGCGCACGACGCAGTACGCCCTCGCGGGGAAGAAGCTGACCGTGGTTCCGATCCTTCGCGCGGGGCTGGGGATGGTGGAGGGGGTGCTCCGGCTGATGCCCTCGGTGCGGGTCGGGCACATCGGCCTGTACCGGGACCACGAGTCGCTCGCGCCAGTGGACTACTACTTCAAGATCCCCCCCGAGCCCGAGGCGCGTGACTTCATCCTGCTGGACCCGATGCTCGTGACCGGGGGCTCCGCCGCCGCCGCGGTGGCGTCGCTCAAGGCGCAGGGGGCGACGCGCGTGCAGTTCGTCTGCCTGGTCGCCGCGCCGGAAGGGGTGAAGAAGATGCGCGACGAGCACCCGGACGTGCGCGTCTTCGCGGCCGCGCTGGATCGTGGGCTGGACGAGAACGGCTACATCCGGCCGGGGCTCGGGGACGCGGGGGACCGGCTCTTCGGGACGCGCTAGCTGACCTGGGGAAGCCCCGGACCGGGGTGGCGCGTCTCACCCTGTTTCTTTACCTTTGTCGCTCGCCGGGCCGTTAGCTCAGTTGGTTAGAGCAGGGCACTCATAATGCTCGGGTCGCAGGTTCGAGTCCTGCACGGCCCATCCGACGCGGAGGTGCCTGCCGCCGGAGCCGGCTCCTTGAACACCGCCTCCCGCAACCGGAATGCGATCCGCTTGCCGGTGGAGGGGCAGCGGTCCTCCACCTCGGTCTCGCGCATGGCCCTGAACAGGGCGCGGCCAGTCTGAAAGCTGGCCGGGTGGATGGTGCCACAGTGGTAGCAGCGGAAGTGGATCACGATCGTGTAGGGCGCGGGGAACCTGGGTAACTCTGTCAGGCACCGTGCAATCCATACGCCGAACGGCGGGTGCTTTCCCCGCAACGACTTGCCCGATCGGGGGGTTCCCGATCGGGGCGTCACTGGTACACCTATGGGACAAAAAAGGGGCGGCTCACGCGGCGGCGCAGTCGTCCCTCATGGCGTCGAGCACCACGTGCGGATGGGCGTTCGCGATCCGGAGCAGCACACGGGCCGGGCCGCTGTGGACGGGGTAGCCCGCTTCCCAGTTGCGCACCGCCTTGGTGGAGACCTCCAGCAGCGCGGCGAACCTTTCCTGCGACATTCCGAAGTGCGCGCGGAGCGCGGCCACGCTCGGTACCCCATCGCGCGCAGGCGTTGCCAGGGGGTGCCGCTTGCTCATCCTGTGTGTGGTGTCCATGCTTCTTCCCTTCGTTGAAAGCTGTAGCGGGCGAGCCCGGACCGGGCGGGCACCGCGGAAAAGGGCAAGCCCCGCTCCGCGCTCGTGCGGAAATGGAACGTGGGGGATAAACGTTTGCACGGGGGCGACCTGGGCGTTTCCGGAAGTGGACGCCCGGAAAATCCGCCTGGGAAATCGGTGCGGATTCGGAACAACCTTTCTGCCGATGGAGGGCGGGGAAGAGCGTCGGTCCGCGGTACGCTACCGTCTCGTGACGAGGACACCGGGCTTGCCGATCATGGGAATCCCTTCAGGGTCCGGACGCCGTGTCGTGTGCGGCACCGTTGTTGCTCACGGCATGTGAAGGCGCGCGGCGCGGAGGGCTGTGTGCCGCGGCGTTTTCGCACCGCCGCCGTGCTCTTCCGCCGCCGGCGCACTCCCTCCCGAGCTCCTTCGGATTCCGACGATGCGAAAATCTTTCTTCCGACGGTTCGCCGCCGCGCCCCTCCTGGCGCCGCTCCTGCTCCTGTTCCCGATCTGTGTGCCGTCCGCGCAGGCGCAGAGAGTCCTCGGCACCCCCACGAACGAGCGGAACCAGCCCGCCGCGCAGGTCCAGAACGCGGGCGGCGACTTCCGGAGCGGCGACGCGGTTCGCGTCACCATCCGCGAGGAACCCGAGCTTTCCGGTGAATTTCGGGTCGACGAGAACCTGATGCTGAATCTCGGGCGACTGGGGACGTTTTCGGTGGCGAACATGAGCCGAGCCCAGCTCCGGACGACGGTGGAGGAGCGGGTGCGCCGGGTAATCCGGGCTCCGGGTAGCGTCGTCATACAACCGTTGATCCGCGTCGCCGTCCTGGGATCGGTGGGACAACCCGGGTTCCACCAGTTCCCGGTCACCGCGAGTCTTTCGGACGTGCTGACCACGGCCGGCGGGCCGACGCAGAACGCCGACCTTGGGCGGGTGGAGATCAACCGCGGCGAAGCGCGTCTGATCGACCGCGGCCGCGTCTCCGCCGCGATCACCCAGGGGCAGACGCTGGAGCAGCTGGGGATGCGCTCCGGCGACCGGGTGGACGTGGGGACGCGGACGCAGCGGGACACGTGGGCCACCCTCCGTACCGTCGGATATGCCGTGGGCGCGGTGGCAAGCATCGTCAGGGTAGTGACGTGGGTCTTTTGAGGACATCAGCCTCCAGATGAAGACCGCGGCGAGGTCGGAGACTCCCGTTCGCTTAACCGCTCCGCCGAGGTCTCCCGCACGACCTGCAGCTCGGGCGCTGCCCATCCTGGTTGTCGCTCCGCAGCCCTTTTACGAGGATCGCGGCACGCCCATCGCGGTGCGCCAGCTGCTCGAGGCCCTCAGCCAGCTCGGCATCCGCGCGGACGTGCTGACGTATCCGGTGGGGTGCGACGTCCACATCCCGGGTGTCCGGATCTTCCGGGCCGGGAATCCCTTTGGGGTCCAGCAGGTGCCGATCGGTTTCTCGCTTCGCAAGATCGCGCTCGATTGCTCCCTCACCACCGCGCTCTGGAGCCGGCTGCGGAGCGAGCGGTACGCCTGCATCCATGCGCTCGAGGAGGCTGCCTTCCCCGCCGCGCTGCTCGGCCGTCGCGCGGGAATCCCGGTCGTCTACGACATGCAGTCGAGCCTCCCGGAGCAGATGGTGACCCACGCGGCGTTCCGCACCCCCGTTGCACAGGCGGTGCTCCGCGCCGCCGAACGATGGCTGCTGCGGCGCGTGGACCAGGTGGTCGCGAGCGCCGGCCTCGCCGGGGGCGTTCGGCGTCAGGCGCCGACGGTGCCGGTGCGGGAGTGGAGCTACGCGCCGACCGCGCGCGCGGCCGCTTCCGAGGACGGCCCGGGCCTCAGGCGGGAGCTGGCGATCCCCGCGTCCGCGCCGGTGGTGGTCTACAGCGGCAGCTTCGCGGCCTATCAGGGGCTGACGGAGCTGCTCGGTGCGGCGCCTTCCGTCCTCCGCGGTTTCCCGAACGCCGTGTTCGTCCTCGTGGGCGTCCACGGCGAGCAGGGCCGGCAGATCCGGCGTGCGGCCGAGCGCCTGGGCGCCGCGGTCCGTCTGGTGGAGCGCCAGCCCCGGGAGCGGCTTCCCTCGTACCTGGCCATGGCGGACGTGCTCGTCTCGCCCCGGGCGTTCGGGGGCAACCTTCCCC
>JALZKG010000102.1 GCA_030859365.1 Gemmatimonadota bacterium | reverse complement strand
TTCGGCAACTCCACCAACCAGAACCGGCCGGGCGGAATCGTCCGGACCGGCGCCGTCGTCCGCACCTCGGATCGCCAGCCCTAGCCGATGAGCAACGACGCCTTTCGCAGGGGGCTGGAGGGGCTGGACGCCGGGCCGGTCGCGTCGAACACCCCGGCGGAGGGGGTGCCGGAGCTGGCCGCGGAGCTGCCGCCGCACCCCTCGGTGGACGCGCTTCTCGAGCGCTTCGGCGACGCGGTGCAGCGTCATGAGATGAGCGCCGGCGATGAGCACATCGTGTACGTGGATCCGGAGAGCGCCCGGGACATGCTCGCCTGGCTCCGGGACGCTCCGGACCACCGCTACGACTATCTGGCCGACCTCACTGCCGTCGACTACGGCGGCGGGAGGCCCATCCAGGTGGTGTACCAGCTCTGGTCGATGGAGCACAAACGGCAGCTTCGTCTCAAGGCCGAGCTCCCGCTGAACGCGCTGGAGATCCAGACCGTGTACCACCAGTGGCGCGCCGCGGACTGGCTGGAGCGGGAGGTGTTCGACATGTTCGGCGTCGTCTTCCAGGGGCACCCGGACCTGCGGCGCATCCTGATGCCCTACAACTACGCGGAGGGTCACCCCCTGCGCAAAGACTTCCCGCTGCGCGGCCGCTTCACCCGCGCCGAGCAGACGCGGCGCTCGCTCGCGATGCGAACCGAGGACCACTACAGCCCGCGGGAGCTGGAGATCGCCCACATGCTCGGGCAGCGCCTCCCCGACCCGATGGGCGAAGACGGCGGGCCCGGCGTGCCCAACGCCGGTATGCCCGGCGTCGGAGGAAACTGATGACCCGCAGAGTCGTCTACAACGTCACGCGCACCCCCGAGCTGGCGGCGGGGGGTGGGCTGGTGACCGCGCCGATCGTCCCCGTGGAGGGCGAAGCGCTCCCCGAGATCGACGGCGACGTCGCCGGGGAGCACATGCTGATCAACATCGGACCGCAGCACCCCGCCACGCACGGAGTGCTGCGGCTGGTGCTGGAGCTGGACGGGGAGACGGTGGTGCGCTGCATCCCCCACATCGGCTATCTGCACTCGTCGTTCGAAAAGCTCGGGGAGTACCGGGACTGGAATCAGATCGTCCCGCTCACCGACCGCATGGACTACCTGGCGCCGCTGATCTACAACTGCGCTTACGCCATGGCGGTCGAGAAGCTGATGGGCGTGGAGGTGACGGAGCGGTGCAAGGTGGTCCGGGTCATCCTCATGGAACTGGACCGGATCTTCAGCCACCTGCTTTGGCTCGGCACCACCGGGATCGACCTGGGGGCGTTCACCGTCTTCCTGTACACCTTCCAAGAGCGGGAGCGGATCTACGATCTCCACGAGGATTACACCGGGGCGCGGATCACCACCTCCAGCACCCGCATCGGCGGGATGATGGCCGATCTGCCGGTCGGGTGGATCGCGAAGCTGCAGGAGTTCATGCGCACCTTTCCGCGGACGCTGGACGAGGTGGACACGCTGCTGACCAACAACGCCATCTGGGTAGGACGCACGCAGGGAGTGGGGACGATCTCCGGGGAGGACGCGGTCAACTTCGGCCTTTCGGGCGCGAACCTGCGCGCCTCCGGTATTTCCTACGACATCCGCAAGGATCGGCCGTATTACGACTACGAGACGTACGATTTCGACGTGCCCGTCGGCGAGCACGGCGACATCTACGACCGCTACCTGTGCCGGATGGAGGAGATGCGGCAGAGCGTCCGTCTCCTGGAGCAGGCGATCGAGCGGCTCCCCGACGGACCGATCAACGTCCAGGACAACCGCCTGATCCTGCCGAGCAAGACGGCCGCGATGAACGACATGGCGTCCATGATCCACCACTTCAAGATCGTGATGGAGGGGGTCCGCGCCCCGGTCGGCGAGTCGTGGTTCTCGGTGGAAAGCTCCAAGGGGGAGCTGGGGATGTACGTGGTCTCCGACGGCGGCGCCAAGCCGGTTCGCTGGCGGGTGCGGGGCCCCAGCTTCATCAACATCGCCGCGCTTCCGCACATGATCGAGGGCGCGCTCCTGTCGGACGTGATCGCGGTCAACGCGTCGCTCGACATCGTCTTGGGAGAGATCGACCGGTGAGCGCCGACATCCGCATCACCCCGCCTGAAGAGCCGCAGGTGAACAACCCTGGCTTCGCGGGCAACACGGGTGAGTTCACGCTCACCGAAGCCGAGGTTCGCGGCACCGACTACGTCGGGGTGCGCCCGGCCGATGGCGGGCACCCCTCCGTCGCGGGAACGATGCCGTTCCAGGTGGCGGAGCGGCAGCCGGAGACGCCCCTCTTCGAGGGACCGTACGGCGAGCGGCTGGGCAAGGTGCTGTCTCGCTACCCGGACTCGCAGGCCGCGCTCCTCCCGGCGCTGCACCTGGCCCACGAGCTTCGCGGCTACCTGTCGCCCGACACGATGGACGCGGTGGCGAACCGGCTGGAGCTGGCCCCCGCGTACGTGCGCGGGGTGGCGACCTTCTACACCATGTACAACCTGGCTCCGCTGGGGAAGTACCTGATCCAGGTGTGCACCAACATCTCGTGCAACCTGTGCGGCGGCGACGAGGTGCTGGAGGCGTTTCTCCAGCATACCGGCACGGAGGCCGGTGAGGTGTCGGCCAACGGCTTGTGGACGGTGATGGAGGTGGAGTGCCTCGGCGCCTGCGGAACCCCTACGGCGGTGCAGATCAACGAGCGGTACTACGAGAACATCCGCCCCGCGGACGTTGCGGACGTCCTGGCGCGGCTTACATAAAGATCACGATGGCCTATCCATACAAGCATCCGAGCGAGGTCCGCGTCCTGTCGGAGTACTTCGGGGACCCGGAAGCGCGTACGCTGCAGGGTTGGGTTCAGCGCGGTGGATACGAAGGGCTCCGGAAGGCGCTGGGGATGAGCCGTGCCGAGGTGGTCAACGAGGTCAAAGCGTCGGGGCTGCGCGGGCGCGGCGGAGCGGGCTTCCCCACCGGGGTCAAGTGGAGCTTCATGCCGCAGGCCTCGGACAGGCCGCACTACCTGCTGTGCAACGCCGACGAGTCCGAGCCCGGCACCTTCAAGGATCGGGAACTGATCCGCTGGACCCCGCACGCGCTGATCGAGGGATGCCTGCTCGGCGCGTACGCGATCAACGCGAAGCACGCCTACGTGTACATCCGCGGCGAGTTCTTCGAGCCGGCGCAGATCCTGGCGAGGGCGATCGAGGAGGCGTACGCGGCGGGGTATGCGGGCGCGGACGCGATGGGGAGCGGGCAGCGGCTCGACATCACCCTGCACCTCGGCGCCGGCGCCTACATCTGCGGCGAGGAGACGGGGCTTATGAACTCGCTGGAGGGGCGGCGTGGCGAGCCGCGGCTCAAGCCGCCCTTTCCTGCGGTCTCCGGCGCCTTCGGCCAGCCGTCCACGATCAACAACGTGGAGACGCTGATCGCCGCGGTGCACATCGTCCGCAACGGCGCCGCTTGGTTCAGGCAGTGGGGCACCGAAAAGAGCACCGGAACCAAGCTGTTCTGCGTCAGCGGCCACGTAGCCCGGCCGGGGAACTACGAGGTCCCCATGGGCTTCAACTTCCGGGAGTTCATCTTCGACGTCTGCGGTGGCGTTCCCGACGGGCGCCGGCTCAAGGCGGTCATCCCCGGAGGCTCCTCGGTGCCGATCCTGACCGCCGACGAGGTCGACATCGGGATGGACTACGAAGCGATGGCCGCGGCGGGCACCATGCTCGGCTGCGGCTCGGTCATCGTGATGGACGACACGACGGACATCGTCAAACAGGTGCGCCGCATGGTCGACTTTTATGCACACGAGTCGTGCGGACAGTGCACCCCCTGCCGCGAAGGGACCGCCTGGGCCGCCAAAATCCTGCGCCGGATCGAGAAGGGCCGCGGCGTCCCTGCCGACCTGCAGACGCTACTCGACATCTCCGACAACATGGCGGGGAAGACGATCTGCGTCCTCAGCGACGCGGCGGCGGCGCCGATCGTATCCTCGCTGGAAAAGTTCCGTGACGACTATCTCGAACGGATCGGCGTAGCCGCCGTCGCACGCTCCGCCTGAGTCGGGCAGATACTCATGAGCCAACCCATTACGGACGCCCCGGAGACGGTCGCCTGCACGGTCGACGGCATCGAAATCCAGGTTCCGAAGGGGACGCGGATCATCGACGCCGCCGCGCAGGCGGGCATCGACGTCCTCCATTACTGCTACCATCCCGGCCTTTCCTCCCCCGCCCAGTGCCGTATATGCCTGGTGGAGGTGGAGAAGGTGCCGAAGCTGGTCCCCGCCTGCACGGCGCAGGTGGCCGAGGGGAACGTGATCTGGACGCAGTCCGAAACAGCTCGCAAGGCACGCGAAGGGGTGCTGGAGTTCTACCTGGTCAACCACCCGCTCGACTGCCCGGTCTGCGACGCATCCGGCGCGTGCGGCTTCCAGGACTACGTCAGCGCGGAGGGGCCGGACCACGGCCGCCTGCGTGAGCCGAAGCGGGTGCTCGGCGTCGACGACTTCGGAGGCGACGTCCTGTTCTACGGAGACCGCTGCGTGATGTGCACCCGCTGCGTCCGCTTCATGCGCGAGGTGGCGCAGGACGAGCGGCTTGCGGTCGTGCAGCGCGGCCACCGGATGGTGATCGACACCTTCTTCGACGAGGGGGTGGAGGGGAACGTCTGGGCCGACAACGTCATCGACCTGTGCCCGGTCGGCGCGCTGGTCTCCAAGGACTTTCTCCACAAGGCGCGAGCCTGGGACCTGGACCGGGTCCCCACCGTCTGCCCCAACTGCTCGCAGGGG
>JALZKG010000081.1 GCA_030859365.1 Gemmatimonadota bacterium | reverse complement strand
GTGTCCACGTTGGAGCTACGCAGGCGGCGGAGCAGCTCCCGCGCCGCGGCGGCTGCCCGCGGAGCCTCGCGGACACCGCCGGCGCGGTGGAGCAGAGCGGCGAGGCGGAGCAGCGGGCGGTGCCGGGGCAGTGCGTCGACCGCTGAGAGTACCATCGGCCACCCGCCGGCTTCGGCGGTCGCGCCGAGCTCGGGAAGCAGGGCGGCGAGCACTCCAGACTCCGCGTACAGCGCCAGCGATGCCGAGGGAGGATCGACCTGCTCGAGCATTTTGCGAAGCTCGTCGCGCACCCGCTCCGCGGAGAGGATCGCCAGGTGGTCCGCCGCCTCTCGTGCCGCCGTCCAGGTGGCCGGCTCCACGCGCAGGCCGAAACGCCCCGCGAAGCGCAGCGCGCGCAGCACCCGCAGCCGATCTTCCCGGAACCGCTGGGCGGCATCGCCGACGGTGCGCAGCACGCCCCCTTGCAGATCCGCGACGCCCGCATGGGGATCGCGGATCTCACCGGTCAGGGGGTGCCAGGCGACGGCGTTGACGGTGAAGTCCCGCCGCTCAAGGTCTTCCTCCAGCGTGTCCGCAAAGCGCACCCGGGCGTGCCGCCCATCGGTCTCCACGTCGCGGCGAAAGGTGGTCACCTCGTACATCTCCCCGTCGCTGCCGAGCACGCCGACGGTCCCGTGCTCGATCCCGACGGGGACCGTACGGCGGAACAGGCGCCGGACCTCCGCGGGGCGCGCGGCCGTGGCGAGGTCCCAGTCGCCCGGAGTACCGCCCGCGAGGGTATCGCGCACCGCGCCCCCCACCGCCCAGGTGGAGAAGCCGGCCTCCTCCAGCCGCCGGACGATGCGCACCACCTCCGCGGGAGCGCGGATCTCCGCGGAAGAGCGGGGGGTCATCGGCCCACCGGCGGATTGGCGGGGCCGGCGCGCTCCGTTATCTTGTTAATCTCCTCAAACTCCACTTGTGCATGAACATCGCCACTCTCCTCGACCACTCCCGCGCTTCCGATCCGTTCCGCGTCGCCGTCGCGCGCTTTCTGGAAAGCGGCCGACCCTGTGAGCGGGTCCGCTTTGACCTGCGCGCCCCGTCGGTCAAGGTGGAGCGGACGATCACCAAGATCCTCGAGGCGTACGGCGATCTCCCGATCGAGGCGGTCGAGCTGCAGGCGTCTTCCGGGTGCGAGTTCTTTCGCGGCGTGGCGCTGATCCGGTGCGCGGAGGAGGAGCGGCACGTGGAGTTTCACTGGGACTGCAAGTGGCGGGCGGAGCGGGAGGGGTGGACGGACTGCTTCGGCTTCGTGGACCAGGCGCGCGCCGCCCGCGAGTTCGGCTACGACTGTTTCCGCCGCTGGAACGAGACGCGGGTGCTGCAGAAGCAGCGGGCGTAGCCGCTCAGGGGCGGGCGTAGCGCCCCCGCTCGACCGCCTCGCGCACCTCCTCCGGGGACCGTGTCCCGGCGCCGAGCACCAGCATCAGCTCGATCCGCGCCTGTGGGCCGGTGAGGTAGTCCGCGAAGATCGCCCCCATCTCCCTCAGCTCGTGCCCGCCGCCTGCGTAGGCGTAACTGTCCAGCACCCGGCCGCGCGAGGAGCGCGAGGCGATCAGGACCGGCTTGCCGGCGTCGATCCAGCGGCGGATCCCCGGGGTCACCTCCGGCGGGACGTTCCCCCGCCCCAGCGCCTCGATCACGATCCCGACCGCTCCCGAGTCCAGGCTCGCCTCCACCAGCCGCGCGTCGGCGCCCGCGACCATCTTGACCAGGTCCACCGCCGTGGCGGGGCGGGGCGGGGCGAGCGTCGGCCAGCGCCGCGACTCCCGGTAGAAGAGCACGCTCCCTTTGTCGTTGATCCCCAGCGGGCCCCAGTTGGGGGAGCGAAAGGTGCCCGCCTCCTCCGTGTGCGTCTTCACAACCTCGGCGCCCTGGATGATGCTGTCGTCCATCACCACCATGGTGCCGCGCCCGTGGGACTCGGGTGAGGCGGCGACCTGCGCCGCGCTCAGCAAGTTCGCCGGGCCGTCCCACGAAAGCTCGGAGGAGTTGCGCATCGCCCCGGTGACCACCGTCGGCACCTCCGGCGGAAGGGAGCGGTCGAGGAGGTAGGCTGTCTCTTCGATGGTGTCGGTGCCGTGGGTGACCACCACCCCGTCGACCCCCGACGCCGCGCACTCGCGAACGGCGGCCCGCAGCTCCCACATCCGCTCCACGGTGATGTGCGGACCGGGAAAGCTGCCGAACTCGTGCACCTCCACCCGAGCCAGTCGCTCGATGTGCGGCACCGCGTCCAGGATCTGCCGACCGGAGAGCCGCGGAACCGCTCCACCGCGCTCGGCGTCCTGCTGCATGGAGATGGTGCCGCCGGTGGCGATCAGCGCGATACGGCGGCGCGGTCCTGCTGCCTCAGCCACAGAGGACGCTCCCTCCGTTGACGTTCAACACCTCGCCGGTGACATGGCGGCCAAACGCCGAGCAGAGGAAGACGATGGGGCCGGCCACGTCTTCCGCCGAGGCGATCCGTCGGAGCGGGATGGCGGCTTCGATTCGCTCCCGTCCGCCGCCCGCCATCGGCTGCTCCACCATCTCGGTGTCGATCCAACCCGGCGCGACGCAGTTCACGGTGACGCCGCGCGCGCCGAGCTCCACCGCGACGCTCTTGACCAGCGAGATCATCGCCCCCTTGCTGGCCGCGTAGTCGGCGTGCAAGGCTTCGCCTCGCTGGGCCGCCGTGGACGCGACCAGGACGATGCGCCCGCCGTCCGCCACCTCGCGGGCGGCGCAGCGCACGGTGTAGAAAATGGAGAGCAGGTTCGCATCCATGGTCCGGCGCCACTGCTCGGCCGGCATCTCCGCGATCGGCACCTCGTCGGGGATCCAGATCCCGGCGTTGCCGACGAACACGTCCAGCCCGCCCCACTCCTCCCGGCAGCGGCGGAAGAGCCGCTCGGCCCCCTGTGCTTCCGTCAGATCCGCGGACTCGGCCCAGGCGCGGACGCCGGTGTCGCGGAGGGCGCGG
>JALZKG010000037.1 GCA_030859365.1 Gemmatimonadota bacterium | reverse complement strand
CTCGGCAGTCGCGGGCCGCACGCCGCCGCCAGCAGAATACCCGCGCCCATCACCATCGGGCCCGCTCGTTTCATCCGTCCGTGCTCCTTCCGGTTCTCGAGATCCCGTGCCCCACCGGATACTTCGGCGGCAGCGACGCGGACGCGCAGCCGGTCACGGGGGTGGCCGGGAGCACCCGAGCGGCGCGGCGGGCAAAGCGTTGAAGGAGGTATGGCATCGGCAGGACGCAAGCTAGGAAGGCCCGCGGGATCGGGCAAGCGACGTTGAATCCGGCGCTCCCCGGCACTACCTTGGGTCGTCCATTCCGTGCGCCCCCCGCCTGCGCCGATCCATGCTCCGTCTTCTTCTGGTATCGATCCTCCTCGCCACACCTGGCTGTGCCAGCGTGCCCGCACCCTCCGGCGGCGTCCGGCCGGGAGTGGAGGGGGTGATGGAGCGAACCCCGGACGCGCTCCGTGGCCGCCGCGTCGGGCTGATCACCAACCAGACGGGCGTGGACCGCGCGGGGGTGACCACCATCGACCGGCTCGCCGCGCTCCCCGGAGTGCGGCTGGTCGCGCTCTTCAGCCCCGAGCACGGGATCCGCGGCGCCGCGGATCCCGGCGAGCGGGTGGCCTCGGGGGTCGACCCGCGTACCGGCCTCCCCATCCACTCGCTGTACGGGGAAACGCGCAGGCCGACGCCGGAGATGCTCCGCGGGGTGGACGCGCTGGTCTTCGACATCCAGGACGTGGGGGCGCGGGCCTATACCTACATCTACACCATGGCGCTGGGGATGCAGGCGGCGGCGGAGCACGGCATCCCCTTCGTGGTGCTAGACCGGCCGAACCCGGTCGGCGGCCGGGCAGTGGAGGGCAACCTGCTGGACCCCGCCTTCGCCACCTTTGTCGGCATGTACCCCATCCCCATGCGGCACGGGATGACGACCGGGGAGCTGGCGCGCCTCTTCAACGCCAAGTTCGAAATCGGCGCGGATCTGGTCGTGGTGCCCGCGGAGGGGTGGCGGCGGGAGATGCTCTGGGAGCGGACGGGGCTGCGCTGGATCCCTCCCTCACCGAACCTGCCGCGCCCCGAGGCGACGCTGCACTACCCCGGTACCGTCTTCTTCGAGGGGACCAACCTGTCGGTGGGGCGCGGGACGGACGCTCCCTTCGAACAGGTGGGCGCGCCCTGGCTGGACGCCGCCGGGGTGGCGGCGCGGATGAACGCGCGGCGGCTCCCGGGGGTGCGCTTCCAGGCGGTCCGCTTCACCCCCCGCGCCCCCGGCGACGCCAAGTGGCCGGACCGCGAGGTGGCCGGGGTGCGGCTGGTCCTCACCGACGCCGGCGGGTACCGCCCGGTGCGCGCATCGCTGCTGCTGCTCGACGAGATCCGCCGGACGCACCCCGCCGAGTGGCAGTGGCTCGTCGCGCACTTCGACCGTCTGGCGGGAACGGACCGGCTGCGCGCCGCGGTGGAGGCGGACGCACTCCCGGCGCTGCTCGAGGAGTGGGACCGGGACGCGCGGGAGTTCGAGCGGACCCGCGCTCCGTACCTGCTCTACCGGTAGCTGCGGCGCCTGATGCGGACCCGGCCCGGGGCTACTCCGTCCGCCATCCCACCGGCCGCCCGCGGTTCTGCTCGTCCAGCCACTGCTTGAGCGGCGCGAAGTACTCCGCCATCGCTCCGGCGTCCATCTCCCGCTCGCCGGTCATCAGAAAGAGCGTTTCCTGCCAGGGGCGGCTCTGCCCCGCCTCGAGCATCGCGTTCAGCTTCGCGCCGGCGGCCTCACTCCCGTAGAAGGAGCAGCGGTGCAGCGGCCCCGTGTACCCGGCTTCGCGGCAGAGGGCCCGGTAGAACTGGAACTGCAGCACCCGCGCTAGGAAGTAGCGCATGTACGGGGTGTTCGCCGGGATGTGGTACTTGGCGCCCGGATCGAAGTCCGCTTCGCTCCGCGGCAGCGGTGCGCTGACCCCCTGGTAGCGGTTGCGCAGCTCCCACCACGCCGCGTTGTAGTTGGCCGGTGTCACCTCGCCGGAGAACACCTTCCACCGCCACTGGTCCACGAGCAGCCCGAAGGGGAGGAACGCCACCTTGTCTAGCGCCTGCCGGAGGAGCAGCTCGGTATCTCCCTCCGGGCCGGGGACCCGCTGCAGCAGCCCCACCTCCCGCAGGTACTCCGGTGTGATGGCGAGCGCGACGGCGTCGCCGATCGCTTCGTGGAAGCCGTCGTTTGCGCCGCTCCGGAAGAGGGGAGGCTGATCCCGGTACGCCCGCTGGTAGAAGTTGTGGCCGAGCTCGTGGTGGACGGTGACAAAGTCCTCCGCCGTGGGCTCGATGCACATCTTGATGCGGACATCGTCGCGGTTGTCGATGTTCCAGGCGCTGGCGTGGCACACCACCTCGCGGTCGCGCGGCTTGGTGAACATCGACCGGGTCCAGAAGGTTTCCGGAAGCGGCTCGAATCCGAGAGAGGTAAAGAAGCGCTCGCCGAAGCGGGTCATCTCCCGGGCGTCCAGATTGCGAGCGCGGATCAGCTGCGTCAGGTCGTACCCCGCGCCGGTGGAGCGGCCCTTCGGTGCGACAAGCGGGTAAACGTTCCCCCACTCCTGCGCCCACATGTTCCCCAGCAGGTGGGCGGGGATCATCCCTTCGGCGGGGACGAGCTGCGTCCCGTAGTGCTCGCCGAGCCGGGTGCGCACGTAGGCGTGCAGCGACTCGTAGAGTGGACGCACCTGCTGCCACAGCCGGTCCGCTTCGCGGGCAAGCTCGTCGGGCGGCATGTCGTAGCCGGAGCGCCACATGGCGCCCGCGTCGGCAAAGTCGAGCTCCCGCGCGCCCCGGTTCGAAAGCTCCACGAAGCGGGCGTACTCGTCCCGCATCGGTGCGCCGACGCGATGCCACCCCTGCCAGGCGTCGAGCAGCACCGCCGGATCCCGACTGGAAGCAATGACCTGACTGAGCGCGCCGAGCTGCAGACAGCTTTCCCCCGGGCGCTCGGTTCCAGCGCCGGTGCGCGGTGGACGGCAGTAGCTCCCGCGCCCGTATGCTGACTCCATCCCGACGGTGAGGCGGGTCAGCTCCGCCGCTTCGGCGGAGTCGGCTGGCGGCGGCGCGGAGAGCGACAGCTTCAGCAGCATGAACTTGCGGCGCAGCGTCGGGTCCAGCTCCACACCGTCGAAGCGCGCGCCCTCCGTGGCGAGTCGCCGCACGGCGACGCTGAACTCGGTCTGCGCCTCCGCGGAAAGCGCCTCGGTATCCTCCGTGATGTAGGTGGCCGCCACCCACGAGGCGCGACTCGCCCCGACGCTCAGCCGGGCGAGCTCAGCCTCGGCCCCTGCCATAAAGCTCTGAGCCGCGGTGGCAGAGGGAGCGCCGGACGTAGAAGCGGCCCCCGGCGCGGGCCCCTGCGCCGGCGGGGCCGCCACAGGGGCGCAGCCGAAGAGGACGCAGCAGGAGAGCAGAAGCAGGCGTTGTGGATCGAGCATACGCGTCGGTGCGCCAGAGATTCGGGGTTTGTTCATCCAATGGTAACCCGCCCACGACGTCTCGGCAAACAGATGCTCCCCACCGCGCACCCCTCTACATCTTCCAGATACGCTCCGCGTACTCCCTCACCGAGCGGTCGCTGCTGAAGCGCCCGCAGCGGGCCACGTTCAGGATCGCCATGCGCGTCCACCGCTCCGGATCGCGGAAGGCGGCGTCCACTTCCTCCTGAGCGGCCAGATACGCGTCGAAGTCGGCGAGCACCATGAAGGGATCGTGCTGCAGCAGGCCGTCCACCAGCCCGTGGAAGCGCCCCGGCTCCTCCGGAGAAAGCTCACCGCTCGCCACCCAGTCGAGCACCCGCTGCAGCCGGGGACTCGCCTCCGCCGCGGCTCGCGGGTTGTAGCCCGCCGTGTGCGCCGCCGCCACCTCCTCCGCGTTCATTCCGAAGATGAAGGTGTTTTCCCGCCCCACCGCCTCGTCGATCTCGACGTTGGCGCCGTCCAGCGTGCCGATGGTGAGCGCGCCGTTCAGCGCGAACTTCATGTTCCCCGTCCCCGACGCCTCGTACCCGGCCGTCGAGATCTGCTCCGACAGGTCCGAGCCGGGGAAGATCCGCATCGCCTGGGAGACGCGGTAGTCGGGGAGGTACGCCACCCGCAGCCGCCCGGCGAGCCGCGGATCGCCGTTGACGCGCGACGCGATGGCGCTGATCAGTTGGATGATCCGCTTCGCCGTCCAGTAGGTGGGTGCCGCCTTGCCGCCGAAGAGCACCGCCCGCGGCACCACGTCGCGCTCCGGGGCGTCGCGCAGCGTCAGATAGCTGTCGGCGACACGGAGCGCATTCATGAGTTGCCGCTTGTACTCGTGCAGCCGCTTCACGTGGACATCCATCATCATCGCGGGATCGATCTCGACGTCGGCCTCGGTCCGGGTCAGGAGCGCGAGGTCGGCGCGGTTCGCCGCCTTGATCCGCCGCCAGCACGCCCGGAACCCGGCGTCCTCGGCGAAGGGCTCCAGCGCCCGCAGCCGCTCCAGCTCCGTCGCCCAGCCGTCGCCGATGGCTTCGGTGATCAGCGACGACAGCGCCGGGTTGGACTGCAGCAGCCAGCGGCGCTGCGTCACCCCGTTGGTCACCGACACGATGCGGCCGGGCCAGAGCTGGTGGAAGTCGCGGAAGATCCGCTCCCGCAGGATCTGCGTGTGCAGGGCGGCCACCCCGTTGACCGTGTGGCTGCCGACGATGGCGAGGTTCGCCATCCGCACGGTGCCGCCGGAGACGATCGCCATCCGCTCCTCGCGGGCCGCGTCGCCGGGAAACGCTTCGCGCACCCGGTCCCGGAAGCGTCGGTCGATCTCCCGGATCAGGTCCATGTGGCGCGGGAGGAGGCGGCCGATCAGTTCGGTGCTCCACGCCTCCAGCGCCTCGGGGAGCACCGTGTGGTTGGTGTAGGCAAAGGTCTGCCGGGCGATGTTCCACGCCTGATTCCACTCCACCTCGTGCTCGTCCATCAGGAGCCGCATCAGCTCGGGGATGGCGATGGCGGGGTGGGTGTCGTTGAGCTGGATCTGGACGAACCCCGGCAGATCGGCCCAGGCACGGCCTTCCCGCTCGTGGCGGCGCAGAATGTCCTGCAGCGTCGCCGACACGAAGAAGAACTGCTGCTTCACCCGCAGCTCCTTGCCGCTCCCGGTGTCGTCGGGCGGATACAGCATCTGCGAGATGGTCTCGCTGTGCGCCTTCGCCTCCACCGCGGCGATGTAGTTGCCGCGGATGAAGCCCTCCAGGTCGAACTCCTGCGTCGACTTGGCGGCCCAGAGGCGGAGCGTGTTCACCACCCCGTTGCGGAAGCCGGGGATCGGGGTGTCGTACGCCATCGCCAGCACATCGTGAGTATCCGTCCAGCGGAAGTGGATGCGCCCCTCCTCGTCGGGCGCACCCTCCACGCGCCCCCCGAACTTCACCGTGTAGGTGCGGTCGGGGCGGACGATCTCCCACGGGTTGCCGGCCAGGAGCCAGCTGTCCGGCATCTCCACCTGCGCGCCGTCCACGATCTTCTGGCGGAAGATGCCGTGCTTGTAGCGAATCCCGTAGCCGTAGCCGGCAAGGCCGAGCGTCGCCATGGAGTCCAGGTAGCAGGCCGCGAGGCGTCCCAGGCCGCCGTTGCCCAGGCCGGCGTCCGGCTCGCGCTCCTCCAGCGCCTCCAGGTCGATCCCCATCTCCTGCAGCGCCTCGGCGGTGGCGTTCTCCAGCCCCAGGTTCAGCAGGGCGTTGCCGAGGGTGCGCCCCATCAGGAACTCGAGCGACAGGTAGTACACGCGCTTCGCGCCCGCCTGGCTGCGCTGCAGCTGCGTGCGGGCCCAGTGCGCCGCCAGGCGGTCGCGCACCATCCACGCGGTGCTCATGTAC
>JALZKG010000017.1 GCA_030859365.1 Gemmatimonadota bacterium | reverse complement strand
GGCCGTCGCCGTCGACACCATCATCAACCAGCGCGGCAAGGACGTGGTATGCGTCTACGTCGCCATCGGCCAGAAGAACTCCACCATCGCCGGGGTGGTGCAGCGCCTCACGGACGCGGGCGCCATGGATTACACCATCGTCGTCGCGGCTTCGGCCTCGGACCCGGCGCCGCTGCAGTACATCGCCCCGTACGCGGGAACGACGCTGGCCGAGTACTTCATGTACACCAAGGACGAGAACGGCCGGGGCAAGGCGACCCTCTGCGTGTACGACGACCTGTCCAAGCAGGCCGTCGCGTACCGGCAGATGTCGCTGGTGCTGCGCCGCCCGCCAGGGCGTGAGGCCTACCCGGGCGACGTCTTCTACCTGCACTCCCGGCTTCTGGAGCGCGCCGCCAAGCTCAGCGACGAGATGGGTGGCGGCTCGCTGACCGCGCTCCCGATCATCGAGACGCAGGCGGGCGACGTGTCGGCGTACATCCCCACCAACGTGATCTCCATCACCGACGGGCAGATCTTTCTGGAGTCGAGACTCTTCTACTCCGGAGTCCGCCCGGCGGTGAACGTCGGTCTGTCGGTGTCGCGGGTGGGCGGCGCGGCGCAGATCAAGGCGATGAAGAAGGTGGCCGGACCGCTGAAGCTGGAGCTGGCGCAGTTCCGCGCATTGGAGGCGTTCGCCTCCTTCGGCTCGGAGCTGGATTCCGCGACCCAGCGACAGCTCGCCCGCGGCGAGCGCGCGGTGGAGGTGATGAAGCAGCCCCAGTACTCGCCGGTTCCGGTAGAGAACCAGGTGGCGATCATCTACGCGCTGACGCAGGGTCACCTGGACGACGTGGAGGTGGAGCAGGTGCGTAGCTGGGAGCGTGACTTCCACATCTTCCTCCGCACGCAACGGCCGCAGGTGCTGGACGCGATCCGCGAGTCCCGGCAGATCAGCGAGGACAGCGAGCGGGCGCTGATCGACGCGATCCGGGTGTACAAGGAGCTGTTCGCCAACCCGGAGTCGCCGGTGGGAACCGCCTCGTACGCGGACTCGGCGATCCTCCACGAGACCGAGGCCGACCGCCACATGTCCGAGGAGCAGGTCCGTCTCGCGGCGCGCCCCGAAGCCGATGCCGCGGGCGCGCGGCAGAGCTACTAACCCGACGGGATCTCGATGGCACAGGCCAGGGAACTCAAGGGCCGGATCCACTCGGTCCAGAACACGCGCAAGATCACCCGGACGATGGAGATGGTGGCCACGTCCAAGCTGAAGCGCGCGCAGGATCGGGTGGGCGCCGCCCGTCCCTACGCGGAGATGCTGGGGCAGGTGATCGGTCGGCTCCTCACCCCTGAGCTGAGGGGTCGCTACCCGCTGCTCCGCCAGCCCCCCGAGGTGCGCCGCGCCGCGATCCTGGTGCTGAGCTCCAACCGCGGGCTGGCGGGGGCGTTCAACGCCAACCTGATCCGCGAAGCCCGCACGCTGATGGGCCGCCTCCGTGCCGACGGCGTGCAGGTGGGCCTCCACGTGGTCGGCAAGAAGGCGGTCGGCTTTTTCCGCTTCCAGCGGGAGGAGATGCGCTTGCAGCGTACCGACCTGTCGGACCGGCCGGGGGCGGAGGACGCCGAAGCGCTGGTCAACCCGCTGATGGACGCGTTTGTCGCCGGCGAGCTGGACGCGGTGTACGTGGTGTACGCCAGGTTCAACTCCGCCCTTTCCACCCCGCCGGCGACCGCGCAGGTCCTCCCGGTGGAGCCGCCCGCGGCGCGCGAGGGCGCACGCGAGGTCGACTACATCCTGGAGCCCTCCGCCGACGCGATCCTGGAGCGCATCCTTCCCCTCTACGTGCGCAACAGCGTGTACCGCGCGCTGGTGGAGACGGCGGCCGCGGAGCAGGGCGCCCGCCGCACCGCCATGAAGAACGCGACCGACAACGCGGGCGACATCCTGGAGGCGCTGAACCGTACGTACAACCGGGCCCGCCAGGCGCAGATCACGCAGGAGATCGCCGAGATCGTCGGCGGTGCCGCGGCGCTGGAATAGAACCACTCAAGGAGACCCTACATGGCAGCCACGCTTCCCCAGAACGCAACCATCCCGGCGGGTGTCACCCACGCCGGACGGGTGGTCCAGGTGATCGGCCCGGTGATCGACGCCGAGTTCGACTCCGAGCATCTCCCGGACATCTACAACGCGCTGCGCGTGCGCCGCCCCGCGGGCGACGGACAGCCGGAGCTCGACGTCACGCTCGAGGTGCAGCAGCACATCGGCCGCAGCCAGGTGCGCGCGGTCGCCATGTCCTCCACCGACGGGGTGGTGCGGGGGATGGCGGTCGAGGACACCGGCCAGGCGATCACCGTCCCCGTCGGCCTCCCGAGCTTGGGGCGGATCATGAACGTGCTCGGTGAGCCGGTGGACCAGCGGGGCGACATCCCCGCGTCGGCGCTGCGCTGGCCGATCCACCGCGACGCGCCGAAGTTCGTCGACCTCGAGGCCAAGACCGAGGTGCTGGAAACGGGGATCAAGGTTCTCGACCTGCTCACCCCGTACGTGAAGGGCGGCAAGATCGGCCTCTTCGGCGGCGCCGGCGTCGGCAAGACGGTCGTCATCATGGAGCTGATCAACAACATCGCCAAGGGGCACGGCGGCCGCTCGGTGTTCGCCGGCGTGGGCGAGCGCACCCGCGAGGGAACGGACCTCTGGCTGGAGTTCAGGGAGTCCAACCTGATCAAGGACGACAACTTGGAGGAGTCGTCGGTGGCGCTGGTGTACGGCCAGATGAACGAGCCGCCGGGGGCGCGCCTGCGAGTGGGGCTGACCGGGCTCACCGTGGCGGAGTACTTCCGCGACGTGGAGAAGCAGGACGTCCTCTTCTTCGTCGACAACGTCTTCCGCTTCACCCAGGCGGGATCCGAGGTGTCGGCACTACTCGGCCGCATGCCCTCCGCGGTGGGGTACCAGCCCACGCTGGCGACGGAGATGGGGCAGATGCAGGAGCGGATCACCTCGACCGTGGACGGCTCGATCACCTCGGTGCAGGCGATCTACGTTCCCGCCGACGACCTCACCGATCCGGCGCCGGCCACTGCGTTCGCCCATCTCGACGCGACTACGGTGCTCAGCCGCGCCATATCCGAGCTGGGGATCTACCCGGCGGTGGACCCGCTCGACTCCACCTCCCGGATCGTGGATCCGCAGTACATCGGCGAGCGGCACTACCGCGTCGCCAATGACGTGCAGCGAATCCTGCAGCGCTACAAGGATCTGCAGGACATCATCGCGATCCTGGGGATGGACGAGCTCACCGAGGAGGACAAGGTGATCGTCGGCCGCGCCCGGCGTATCCAGCGCTTCCTGTCGCAGCCGTTCTTCGTGGCCTCGCAGTTCACCGGTCTCGAAGGCAAGTACGTCAAGCTGGAGGACACCATCGCCTCCTTCGAACGGGTCGTTTCCGGCGAGTTCGACCACCTGCCGGAGCAGGCGTTCTACATGGTGGGTGGGATCGACGAAGCCGTCGAAAAGGCTCGCAAGCTGGAAGGGGGCGGCTGATGGCGGCTCCCGCCGGCGGTGCGGGAGCGGCGCCCCTCCAAGTGTCGGTGATCTCTCCGGAACGCATCATCTTCCAGGGGGAAGCGGACGGCGTGGTCGCCCCCGCGTGGGATGGTGAGATCGGCATCCTGCGAGGGCACGCGCCGCTGATGGCGCTGCTCGGCGCGGGGGAGCTGAGAATCCGCCGTGGAGGCGACACGGAGCGCTTCCAGGTGGCGGGAGGGTTTCTGCAGGTGGTCGACGATACCGTCACCGTGCTGAGCGAACGGGCGGGAGCCCTCTGAAGCAGATGTATCATGGCGCGGGTCCCTTCCGTCCGGGTGAAAGGGACCCGTTCGCTTTTGGCCCGCTCCCTGCTGTGGGCGCCGCATCCGCGGGCGACCAGAGGTTGGCCGGTTCCGGCGGCAGAGTGGATCCCTTCGGCAACTGCCCTTGAACGGAGTGTTCAACATGTTCAGCAACAAGCATCTTCCCGCGCTGCTACTCGGACTGCTCGTGGGTACGTCACCGGCGCTTGAGGCGCAGATCTCCACCCCCACCTTTATGGCTCCGCGGAGCAGCAACGACGTAGGCGCCTACCTCAGCAACCCCGGCCTGGGGCAGCTCGCCATCGAGGGGATCTGGAGACGCAACCAGGGAAGCTACGACCTTGGGCTGCGCGGGGGACTGGTGGACACGAGCGACGACGCCGCGGTGACGCTGGGGATCGAGTTTCGCAATCCGTTCGTGCTCGGAGAGCCTCCGGTCGTGGCGGCCCTAACGGCGGGCGCCCAGGGCCTGATCGGCGATTTCCAGCGGATCGGGGCGCAGGTGGGGTTGAGCGTCGGTGCCACCTTTTATCCTGAGGGAGCTCCCTTTTCGTTGACTCCCTACCTTCACCCCCGCCTCGCGGTGGTGAGCGGGTTGCGCGATGGCGACGGGACCGACGTCAACGTTCTGGCGGATCTGGGAGTGGATTTCGAGTTCGCCCCGAACGTGAGTCTGAGGCTCGGCTTCGGTGTGGGAGACGAAAGCTCCAGCTTCGGCTTCGGCTTCGCGGTGAGATAGCGGATCGCACGGCCGGTGGTGCGCCGTCGGAGGTCGGCCCCCGAGGTTGCTTTCTCGTTCGGAGGGATCGGATGAAGTTCGATCTGCACGTCCACTCGCACGCGTCCGATGGCCGCACCTCGCCGGTCGGAGTCGTTCGTGCCGCCGAAGCCGGTGGGCTGGACATGATCGCGCTCACCGATCACGATACCTGTACCGGCGTGGTCGAAGCCCTCGCCGCGGCGGAGGGGCGGCGCCTGCGGGTGGTGGCGGGGATCGAGGTGAGCACGCGTGAACCGGAGGGTGAGTTCCACATCCTCGGCTATTTCGTCGATCCTCGATCGCCCGCGGTGCTTCAGCATCAGGAGCGCTCGGTCATCCGCCGCACCGAGCGGATGCACCGCATGATCGAGCGCCTGGAGCAACTCGGCGTTCCGATCACCTTCCAGGCGGTCCTCGCCGGAGCCGACGGGGAGCCAGCCTCGCTGGGCCGCCCCCATCTGGCTCGCGCGCTGATGGTGGCGGGCCACGTTCACTCCTTTGGTGAGGCGTTCGAGCGGTTCCTGCGCGATGATGCTCCCGCCTTTGTCCACACCGAGTTTCCGAGCGCGCGGGAGGCCATCGGCATGATCCACGAAGCTGGTGGGATCGCCGTGTGGGCGCACCCGCCGCTCCATCTGTTCGAAGCCGTGGTACCGCGCCTGGCGGAGCAGGATCTCGACGGCGTGGAGTGTTTCCGTCCGACGACCCCATCGTTCGGGATCGAACGGCTTCTCGCCGTGACCCGGTCCCTTGGTCTCGTTGCGACAGGTGGATCGGACTGGCACGGGGCACACAGCGGGTTGCTGGGCGACTTCCGTGTGGATGAACGTCAGATCCCCCGGATGGCCGAGCTGTGTGCCGCCCGAGCGTCGGCTGAACGAGGGCGCAGCACCCCTTGACACATGGTTTCGCAGGGCTATATTACCCGGCTGTGCGGCAAGCAGGACACCGCGAAACCTATTTTTGACAATCGAGGTAGAGGGGGTAGGGTTGTTCTTTCTTCTGAGAGCGAGGCTTTCGGGGGAGGGAGCGACGTGTGTGTGTGTGAAGCAGGTGTAGGAGTATAGGTGTAGGTGTAGGAGTGAGGGGGAAGAGGAGAAGGGAAGCTGTGAAGCTTTTTGGGAAATGAGGGCAGGAGAGGGAGTGAGTAAGTCAAGTAAGGAAGGGCGCACGGTGGATGCCTTGGCACGGACAGGCGAAGAAGGGCGCGATAAGCTGCGAAAAGCTTCGGGGAGCCGCACGTAGGCGTTGATCCGGAGGTACCCGAATGGGGAAACCCGGCGGGGGTCATGCCCCGTCACCCGTGGCTGAATTCAATAGGCCATGAGGAGCCAACCGGGAGAACTGAAACATCTAAGTATCCCGAGGAAAAGAAATCAAACGAGACTCCCCTAGTAGCGGCGAGCGAACGGGGAAGAGCCCAAACCGGTGATGAGCCGGGGTTGTAGGGCCCAGGTGGGACTTGAGTGTTCCGCCGGTAGCGATTCGTCTAGCGGAAGCGTGTTGGAACGCACTGCCGGAGAGGGTGAGAGCCCCGTATGCGAAAGGCGAAGCGCGCTGGTGACCTGGGTACCTGAGTACGGCGGGACACGAGGAATCCCGTCGGAATCTGGGGGGACCACCCTCCAAGGCTACATACTCGTCCGTGACCGATAGCGAACCAGTACCGTGAGGGAAAGGTGAAAAGAACGCCTAGCGGCGAGTGAAAAGATCCTGAAACCGTGTGCCTACAAGCGGTAGGAGGGAGGGTATTCGCGTAAGCGGGTACGGCTCCTGACTGCGTGCCTTTTGCATTATGATCCGGCGAGTTGCTCGTCGCGTGCGAGGTTAAGGTGTTCAGCACCGGAGCCGGAGCGAAAGCGAGTCTGAAGAGGGCGAACATAAGTACGCGGCGGCAGACCCGAAACCGAAGCGATCTACCCATGGCCAGGATGAAGCTCGGGTAACACCGAGTGGAGGTCCGAACCCGTTCATGTTGAAAAATGTTGGGATGAGCTGTGGGTAGGGGTGAAAGGCCAATCAAGCTCGGAGATAGCTGGTTCTCCCCGAAAACTATTGAGGTAGTGCCTGGGAGCGTGTGTCGCGGAGGTAGAGCACTGGAAGGACGCGGGGCCCCACCGGGTTACCAACTCCTACCAAACTCCGAATGCCGTAGACATGGACTCCTGGAGACAGCATGCGTGCGATAATGTGCGTATACGAGAGGGAAAGAACCCAGACCGTCGGCTAAGGCCCCCAAGTGCGGGCTCAGTGAGAAAGGATGTGGATGTGCACTGACAACTGGGAGGTTGGCTTAGAAGCAGCCATTCCTTGAAAGAGTGCGTAATAGCTCACCAGTCAAGTGCGTCTGCGCCGATAATGGTCGGGACTTTTAAGTCCGCCGCCGAAGCCACGGAT
>JALZKG010000493.1 GCA_030859365.1 Gemmatimonadota bacterium | reverse complement strand
ACGCGCCGGGACCGCTGGACGATTCTTCGCAGCCGATCAGCCGCCGCGGGCCATGGAATCCAGGAACTCCTGGTTGTTGTCCGTCTTTCTCATCCGCGTGAGCAGGAACTCGATGGACTCCGCGGGCGGCATGTCGGACAGGAAGTTGCGCAGCAGGTAGATGCGGGCCAGCTCGGTGTCGCTGAGCAGCAGCTCCTCCTTGCGCGTGCCCGACTTGTTCAGGTCGATGGCCGGGAAGACGCGCTTGTCCGCGATGTGGCGGTCGAGCACCAGCTCCATGTTGCCCGTCCCCTTGAACTCCTCGAAGATCACCTCGTCCATCCGGCTCCCGGTGTCAATCAGCGCGGTCGCCACGATGGTCAGCGAACCTCCCTCCTCGATGTTGCGCGCCGCGCCGAAGAAGCGCTTCGGCTTGTGCAGCGCGTTTGCGTCCACACCGCCGGAAAGGATCTTCCCGGAGTGCGGCACCGTCACGTTGTATGCCCGCGCCAGACGGGTGATGGAGTCGAGCAGGATCACCACGTCGCGCCCGTGCTCCACCAGGCGCTTCGCCTTTTCAAGCACCATCTCCGCCACCTGCGTGTGGCGGTCGGCCGGCTCGTCGAAGGTGGAGGAGATCACCTCCGCCTTCACGTTCTCCTGCATGTCGGTGACCTCCTCGGGCCGCTCGTCGATGAGGAGCACGATCAGGTGCACGTCCGGGTTGTTCGCCGCAATGGCGTTCGCCATCTTCTGCAGCAGGATCGTCTTGCCGGCCTTCGGCGGCGCGACGATCAGTCCGCGCTGCCCGCGGCCCACCGGCGACACCAGGTCCATGACCCGCGTGGACAGGTCGCCGGCGCCGGTCTCCAGCCGGAGCCGCTTGTCCGGGTAGCGGGGGCGGAGATTGTCGAAGGCGATGCGCTGCTTGGCGCGGTCCGGGTGGTCCCCGTTGACCGACTCCACCTTGAGGAGGGCGAGGTAGCGCTCCCCCTCCTTCGGCGGGCGCACCTGCCCGAGCACCGTGTCCCCCGTGCGCAGGTCGAAGCGCTTGATCTGGCTCGGGGACACGTAGATGTCGTCGGGGCCGTACAGGTAGTTCCAGTCCTGGGACCGCAGAAAGCCATACCCTTCGGGGAGGACTTCCAGCACGCCGTCGCCGCGCAGGACGACCTCGGAGTCGAGCAGGTTCTGCTCGATCCGATAGATCAGATCCTGCTTGCGCAGACCCGAGTAGTTGGAGATGTTCAGACCCTGCGCCATCTCGTGCAGCTCGGCGACGCTCTTCGACTTCAATGCGGTGATGTCCAAGGAATGCTCCCGATACAGACAGGTGTGTGCCGCGGCCGGCTGCGTGCAGCTCGCCGGGTCGGGCACGTGAACCGGAGAATCCGGCGAAGGCTTGCGGGGACGGGAGGCGCGAGAGCTGCCGGAACAGGCGAAGCCGCGGCAGCATCGCATTCTAATTTCCGGCTCCGGCAAAGTCAAGCAGCTTCGTGACCCACTGGAGCGAGCCCTTCGAGCAGTACCAGGTGGCCCTGCTCGGCAAGGAAGAGGTGGTCGTGGGCACCCTCCTTCCCGGGCTCGACCCCGCCCACGAGCCGGCGCGGGGGGCGCTCCGGAGCTGGAGCGGGCGGCGCTACGTGGACCGCTCCGCCGGCGAGGCGCGGATCACCCTCGTCCGCCGACTCGCGCCCCGTGCGAGCAACCGGCTCTGGCTCCACGCGCTGCTCCTCGCGCTGACGCTCGCCACCACCACCGTGTCCGGAGCCCTCCTGGGAGGGGAGGAGGTGCTCCGGTTCGGATGGCGCTCGCTGGGTGCGGTCATGCTGCCGGTGCCCCTCGCGTTTTCGGCGGAGGCGTTCGCTTCCGGGCTGATCTTCTCGCTGCCGCTGCTCGCCATCCTGTCCGCGCACGAGGCCGGCCACTACGTCGCGGCGAAGCGCCACCGGATGGACGTTTCCATCCCCTACTTCATCCCGGCGCCGCACTGGGTGAACCTGGTCGGCACCTTCGGGGCGTTCATCCGGCTGCGCTCCGCCATCGTCAACCGGCCGGTGCTGCTGGACGTCGGCGCGGCCGGTCCGATCGCCGGCTTCGTCCTGGCGCTCCCCGCCGCCGCGCTGGGGCTGGCGTGGAGCCCCGGGGTGGAGCCGCCGGCGGGGGGTGCGCCGGCTCCCTTCGTGGTGCTCTTCGGGGAGATCCCGGTC
>JALZKG010000165.1 GCA_030859365.1 Gemmatimonadota bacterium | reverse complement strand
CCCGGCCGAGTTGGCCGCAGCCTTTCCCGGGAGCCGGGGGAGCATATACGGATCGGCCTCCAACGGGCTGTGGGCGGCGTTCCGCCGCCCCTCGAACCGCGTTGGGGGAGTGCGAGGGCTGTACCTCGCTTCGGGGAGCGCACACCCGGGCGGCGGCGTACCGCTGTGCGTCCTTTCCGGTCGGGCGGCGGCGCACGCCGTCTTCCAGGACCGGGGAATCGTGGAAGGGAAGGGCTCGTGACAGGAAGAATTTCGCTGCTCGCCGCCGCTGCGCTCGGTGCTCTGCTCGGCGTAGGCACACCCCCGGAGGAGGGGTTCGCATCTCCCGATTCCGCATCCGCCGCGGGTCTCTATGCGATGGAGCTTCGGGTGGCGACCGTGGCCCGGGTGCGGATGGTGGGCAGAACGCGCAGCGTCGCAACCAGCCTGCTGCTCGTCGACCTCCAGCGCGGGAAAGGGGGATGGGTTCAGTCCCACCGGGTCTGCGAAGCCCGGGTGGACAGCGGCTCGGCGCTCGCGGAGTTGATCGTCCCCCGCGCCTTCGTCGGGGCGCTGGCTCCCCGCAGCTACCGGGCGGTGCTCGGCAGTGCCGGCGCCCGCTACACGGCGGACATGGGAGAGGAGGCAATCGGCTTCGATCCGGGGCTGACCGGCAGCACGCTTCCGCGCGATCCGACGCACCCCGGCGTGCAAGACCCGGATGGAGACGGTGAGCCGGGCGTAACGCTCCGGCTGCGGGTCGCGGGGTTGGGGAGCGCCCGCCTCTTCGTCGTCCAGCGCTCCCACCTGCTGCTCGACGGCCGCCGGGTCGCGCCCGACCGCTTCGAGGGAACGGTCGAGGTGCGGCTCCAGGAGCAGCATACGCTGGGAGCCGATCCGGGGATCTTCCGCCAGAACCCGTCCATCCGCGCGGACCCCTCGCGGAGCGGCTTCACCCTGGTCCGGATTCCCCCGGCAAGCGGCTGCGAGGAGCTTCACGAGCAGGCGGCGGCGCTCTTCCGCTGACGCGTTTACGCCGTTGCGTGGGTCCGCTTCAAACCGGCCTCTCACAGCGACTTACGCGTGAACTACGGGGTGTCAGCGGTGTATGGAGGGCACGCTCGTTCCGCGCATGGATGAGCCGTTCGCGGGCGCGCCGAAAACCGGATTGCGAGGGAAAGATGACGGAGATCGACTTCAGGGCTCTCGGCGAGTGTTTCGCTGCGGACGAGATCGAGTGGCGCCTGCAGCAGGCCGGTGAAAAGAACGGCAGGGTGTGGGCCATCTGCGTTCCGTACGTGACCAACCGCGCCATCCAGACGCGGCTGGACGACGTGGCCGGCCCCGCCCGCTGGAAGAACGAGTTCGCCCGGGGGCCGGAGGGCGGCGTGCTCTGCGGCCTTTCCATCCGGACCGGCGGCGAGTGGGTCACCAAGTGGGACGGCGCGGAGAACACCGACATCGAAGGGGTGAAGGGAGGACTTTCGGGTGCGATGAAGCGCGCCGCGGTGCAGTGGGGGATCGGACGCTATCTGTACGCGCTGGACGAAAGCTTCGCCCACGTCCACGAAGGCGGCAAGCTTCGCGGCAAGACCAAGGACGGCAAGTCGCTCAGGTGGGATCCGCCCCGGCTCCCGGACTGGGCGCTCCCGGGTGCGGGCACGGAGGAGGAGCCGAAGACGCACGATCTCAGCGACGTGCGCAGAGAGCACGAGGCGATGCTCGAGTTCATCCGGGCGGTGGGCCCGCGGATCGGCGACGAGGCGGAGATCACCGTCGAGGGAGAGGGGCACAACCTGAAGGGGTTCGTGCGGGAAAACTGGAACGCGCTGAAGGAGCAGGTGCGGCTGACCAGGGCGGTGGTGCGCGCGGTCGAGGCCGCGACCGGCACCCGCTTCCAGAGCGAGGCCGCGTAGCTTCCTCGGGCTATCCCCCCGCCAGCCCGGTGATAACCCGCCACTCCGCCTCCGTCACCGGCTGAACCGACAGCCGGCTCCGGTTCAGCAGCGGCATCCCCTCCAATCCCGGAGTGTCCCGCAGCGTCCCGAGCGGAATCAGCTCCGGAAACCGCCGCTCGAAGGCGACCTCCACCTGGTACCAGCGCGGGTCTTCGTCGTTGGCCTTCGGATCGTGGTACGGGCTTTCGGGGTCGCGCGCCGTGGGGTCCGGGTGTCCCGCGCGGCGGACGCGGGCGATCCCCGCCACCCCTGCGGGGTCCGCGTTGCTGTGGTAGAAGAGCACTCCGTCGCCCGGCCGCATATCGTCGCGCATGGAGTTGCGCGCCTGGTAGTTGCGAACCCCCTCCCACCCGGTGGTGCCGTCGCGCTCCAGGTCGGCGATGGAGTACGCCCCGGGTTCGCTCTTGATCAACCAGAAAGCCGGCATCGATGTCCCTGCTATGGAGTTGCGGGAGGTGCCCCGCTCCCGCCCGGCTGCAGCGTGCAGGCGAGACGGGACATGGTTGCGGCGGTTCGCTTCGCCACACCTTCGCTGGTGAGGACGACCTGCCCGTCCGGCCGGATGGCGACTCCCTCCCCCTGCGGCTCACCGAGGACCGAAAGGTCCACACTCCTCGCGCCGGTTTCCGGCCCCGCGAGGAGGTCGGCGGTCCGGTACAGAAACAGGGTGCGGTACGTGCGAACGGCTACCCAGGCGCCGTCCGGGGTGGCGTTCGCGCCGGTTACCTGATGCGGGCGCGACACGGGACCCGGACTGATCTGGCGCACCCGCTCCAGCACCACCGTTCCTCCTGGCTGGAGGGGAAGAGGGTAGCGGTACAGCTCGATGGGGTGGCCACGCCCACGCGTCAGGATGTAGATCTCGCCGGAGGGGAGGACGAAGAGCGCCTCCGCGTCGCGAGGGCCGCCCGGGTAGCGCGCGGCAAAGGACTCAGCCGGACTCGTTGCCAGCGCACCCGGCTCCGGCTCCGGAACGCGGTACACCACGATCTCCCCGCGCACCGCGTCGTTGTCTCCGATGTCGCCGATGTACAGGCATGCACCGGAGGGGCAGGGGCCCATCGCGATATCCTCCCAGTCGCGGGCGTGCGCGCCCGCCACCTCCACCTCCACCGCGGCGCGCCCCGCGGAGTCCACCGCGAAGATCCGGGGCCTCCCTCCGGAGTCGTTGTGCGTCCAGAGG
>JALZKG010000441.1 GCA_030859365.1 Gemmatimonadota bacterium | reverse complement strand
GCTGGGAGGGAGGCAGGAGGATTCGGAGCGACACTCACACTCGGGAGGAGTCGGAGAATGAGCACACCCTTTCCTGTTGATCCGGAAGCGGATCACGATCAGCTGCGGGCGATCCGCGCGATCTTCGAGGACGCGGTCAACTCCCGCGACATCGACCGGCTCGCGCCGATCCTGGACGAAGGCGTCACCGGGGTCCCGGTAACCGGGGAAGAGGTCCGCGGGCTGGATGGGCTGCGGGCGTACTGGAGAAAGGTGTGGGAGATGATCGGCGAGGGCGGCAGCTACCGGGTGGAGGTCCACCCTGAGCTGAGCAGCCTGTACGGGGATCTGGCGGTGGCCCGTGGATCGGCGGACGAGCGCGTGGTCACCGACAACGGGCGGGAATTCCGCTACACGTCCCACTGGACCGCCGTGGCCCGCAGGGTGGCCGACGGCACCTGGAAGGTGCTGCGGATGCATTCGGCCATGGACCCGGTGAACAACCCGTTCGTAGCCGCCCAGGTGCGCGCCTCCCGGATCACCTACGGGGCGGGCGGGCTGGTGCTCGGCCTCCTCCTCGGCTTTCTTCTGACCCGGCTTGTCTGACCCGGCGATGACCGGGAGGCCGCGGCGCGGTGCCGGGCTCCTGCGGGCGGTGGTGAACGCGGCCTCCCTGCGCCCGCGCACCACGCTCGCTCTGGTCGTTGCATGTCTGTTCCCCGCCCTGTTCGCGGTCGCGGGGCTGCGCCCCGAGAACAACCTGGCCGACTGGCTGCTCGAGGACGACCCGACTCTGCTCCGCTACCAGGCTTTTCTGGCGGAGTATGGAAACGATGAGGCGGTGGTCATCGCGTATCGCGCTCCGGGCGACGTCCTCGCTCCGGAGGAGGCGGCGCTGCAGGCGCGGTTGGCGGAGCGGCTCGGCGCCGTGGAGGGGGTGGAGGAGGTGCAGGCGCCGGCACTGATCGGAGGGGAGCCGAGCCCACAGGCGCGAGCGGCGCTGCGGCGGAGCGGTCTGCTTTCGCCCGACGGCCGGACGGCGACGGTCGTGGTGCGCATGGCGGCGCACCCGGACGCAGAAGCGCTCCGCAGTGGAATCCTCCGGGAGGTGGACCGGGCGATCGCGGAAATCCTCACCCCGGCCGGCCGCCCCGCGCACCTGGCCGGGAAGGGCGTTCTGTACGAGGCCATCAACCGGCAGACGATGCGGGAAAGCGGGATCTTCTTCACGCTCGCGTTGGCGGTGATGGTTCTCCTCCTCCGGGTGAGCCTGCTGCGCTGGAGGGCGGTGGGGATCGCACTCGCCGCCCCCTTCGCGACGGGCGTGGCCACCCTGGGCCTTCTGGCGGCCGCGGACCGGCCGCTCAGCATGGTCACGGCCATCCTTCCGACCCTGGTGCTGGTGATCGGACTTGGGGACGCCATCCACATCATCTCCCACTACTACACCGCGTACCGGGCGGCACCCCCGATCTCGGATCAGGAGCGGAGGCGCCTGGTGGTGCGGAGTGTCACGACTATGGCGCTGCCATGCTTTCTGACCTCGCTCACCACCGGCCTGGGGCTTCTCGCACTTTCCACGTCGCGCATGACGGTGGTGCGGGATCTGGGGTTGTTCGCGGCTCTGGGGGTGGGGCTTGCCTGGATCTTCGCCACGCTGGTGTGCGCGGCGGGACTCTCCCTGTGGGCCGTGACGCCTCCGCGCGCGGAGGCGCACGACGGCATCGTGGACCGCGCGCTCGCGTGGCTCGCGGAGCGGCTCCCCCGGTGGAAGGGCCGGGTGCTCGCGGCGGGTATGGGGCTGACCCTGGTACTCCTCGCCGGGAGCGGCCGCATCTCGGTGGACACCCAGACGCTGGCGCACCTCCCGGAGGGACACGTGATCCGGGAGGACAGCGAGTGGATCGAGCGAAACGCCGGTTTCTATACACCGCTGGAGTTCGTGGTCGAGACGGGACCGAACGGCGGCGCGGCCTCGCCCGCGTTCCTCGGCAGGGTGGATGCGTGGAGGCAGCAGCTCGAAGCCGATCCGGAGGTCGGACGCACGCTGGGCGCTTCGGACGCGCCCGGCGGCTACCTTGCCGCGGACGAGCGCTCCACCCGGGTAACCGCCTACCTGCCGATGATGAGCGCCAGGGGTTTCGCGCGGGTCGCGGAGCGGCTGCAGCGGGACGGGGAGCGGACGCTCGGGCCGGAAGCAGCGGTGCGTGTGGCGGGATACCTCCCGCTGTACGTTCGCTCCATCGACTACGTGGTGGAAAGCACGCTCTGGGGATTCGGGCTCGCCTTCGCGATCGTCTTCCTTGTGATGGGCATCGCCCTGCGCTCGGTGGGTCTGCTGGCCGCCGCCGTGCCGGTCAACCTCCTCCCCGTGGTTCTGGTCTTCGGGGTCATGGGGTGGGGAGGCATTCCGCTGGACATCGCCGTTGCCACCATCGGGGCAGTGGTCATCGGGATCTCGGTGGACGACAGCATTCACTTCCTCTGGGCGTACCGCCGCGCACGTGCGACGGGGCACACGACGGAAGCAGCGATCTCGGCCGCGGTCCGGGGAGCCGGACGGGGGATGGTGCTTTCCTCGGTCGTGCTCGCGGTCGGATTCGCCGTCCTGATGGCGGCGGGCTCGGTATCCATCGTCTACTTCGGACTGCTCGCGGCTACCGCGATCGTGGGCGCCCTCGCCGCCGACCTGCTGATCCTCCCCGCGCTCCTCCTTTCCCGGAGTTCCGCGTGACCGCTTCCCTTGCCGCTCGTACGGCGGCGGTGCCGGAGCTGGACGAGCAGACCCGGACGGACGCCTTCGCTCTGTTTCGGAGCGCCTACGCGGGAGCCGACCGGGCGCGGTTCGAGCGGGACCTGGCGGAAAAGCAGCGGATCATCCTGCTGCGGGACCGCGCCACCGGGCAGCTCAAGGGCTTCTCCACGGTGCTCATTTGGGCGCTGGCAACGCCACGGGGCCCGGCAAGCGTGGTGTTTTCCGGCGACACGGTGATCGACAGGGAATTCTGGGGGCAGAAACAGCTGCAAAGGGAGTTCAGCCGGCTCATGGTTCGGCTCAAGCTGCGCCACCCGCACCGTCCGTTGTACTGGTTTCTCATCTCCAAGGGGTACCGCACCTACCTGCTCCTGGCGCACGCCTTCCCCCGGGCGGTCCCCCGCCACGACCGCGCCGACATCCCGCAGCTTCGGGCCGTGCTCGACCGGCTGGCGAGGGAGCGTTTCGGCTCCGAGTACGATCCACGCGCCGGTCTGGTCCGCTACGCCACGCCGCACGAGCGGGTACGCGCTGAGGTCGCGCCGATGGACGCGTCGCTGCTCGCCGATCCCCACATCCGTTTCTTTGCGGAGCGCAACCCCGGTCACGTCGACGGCGACGAGCTCGCCTGCCTTGCGGAGGTACGCCTGCGAGACCTGGCCCGGGTAGCCTGCCGGATCGCCCTGGTGCGGGCCCGGCGTCGGTGGCGGGCACCGTGAGCACCGCCGCCTGGCTCGCGAACCGTCTGTACCTGGCGGCGGCCGCGCCCGCGCACGCGCGGTTCCGGCGCGCGCTCCGCGACCCCGAGCAGGCACAGCGTGCCATCCTGCGGGAGCTGGTGCGCCGCAACGCGCGCACCACGTTCGGGCGCGAGCACGGGTTCGACCGGATCGCTTCCGTGCAGGACTTCCAGAACCGGGTTCCGCTCCGCGACTACGACGGCTACGCGGAGTACACGGACCGGATCGGCGTCGGCGAGGCGTCGGTGCTGACCTCGGAGCCCGTGCGCTTCGTGGAGCCTTCCGGGGGCTCCTCCGGGCCCTCCAAGGAGGTGCCGTACACGGGTGGACTGCTGCGGGAGTTTTCCGCCGCCACCCTGCCCTGGGTCTTCGACCTGCTGTGGAGCCGCCCCCGCCTGCGTGGGGGACGTGCCTACTGGGCGATCTCACCGCCGGCTCGCCGCGCGGCCCGAACCCCGGGGGGAATCCCGGTGGGGATGGAGCATGACAGCGACTATTTCCCCGCCCCGGTGCGCGGGCTGCTCGACCGGATGCTCGGGGTGCCGCGCGCGGTGTCGCTGGCACCCGACGTTGCCACTGCGCGCTACCTCACCCTGCGGGCTCTGCTCGCCACGCCGGACCTCGCGCTCGTGTCAGTGTGGAGCCCCAGCTTTCTGTCGCTGCTGATGACGGCCCTGGACGAGCACTGGGCCGCGCTGCTCCGCGACCTGGACACCGGGGAGCTGAGCGTGGAGATGCCGGCCGGCCTCCGGGGCCGGCTGACGCCGCACTTTCCGGCCCACCCCGCGCGGGCGAGCGCCCTCCTTCGACGCTTCCGCCGCACCGCTCCGGAGGACCTCGGTGCCCTGTGGACACGCCTGGCGCTGATCTCGTGCTGGACGGACGGCCATGCCCGCAGGGCGCTCGGCGCCGTCCGGCGGCGTTTCCCGCACGTGGAGATCCAGGGAAAGGGGCTGCTGGCGACGGAGGGAGTCGTGTCCTTTCCGCTCTTCGATGCGGATGCGCCGGTCGCGGCGGTGACCTCGCACTTTCTGGAGTTTCTTCCGGTGAGCGATCCTGAGGCGCCGCGCCTGGTGCACCAGCTTGAGCGAGGCGGTATCTACGAAGTGGTCCTGTCCACCGGGGGTGGGCTGTACCGCTACCGACTCGGGGACCGGGTCCGGGTGGAGGGGCATCTGCACCGGACCCCTTTGTTGTCCTTTGTGGGGCGGGCGGACCGGGCGAGCGACCTGGCGGGCGAAAAGTTGACCGCTCCCTTCGTGGAGCAGGTGCTCGCCCGGGCGACGATGATGACAGGAGTGGAGCCGGTGTTCGCCATGCTGGCGCCCGCTTGGGGAGCACCCCCTCGCTACCTCCTGTACGCGGAGCTGGCGCCCGAGGAGGTCCGGCGGCTCGCGGAGGCAGTGGAGGGGCTGCTGAGCGAGTCGCACCATTACGCGCTGTGCCGCGCGCTGGGGCAGCTCGGGCCCGTTCAGGGCGTTTCCGTGCGGGATGGCGAGCGGACCCACGAGCGGGTGTGCGTCCGCCGTGGCCAGCGGGCGGGCTCGATCAAGCCCGCGGCGCTGGACCCGGGGCTGGAGTGGGCCGACGCGTTCGGCGTCGGCGTAGCGGTGGCGCCATGAGGTTGCGCTCGCTTGCCGCCGTGCTTGTCACTACCGCCTGCACGCTGGCGTTCGCCCGTGGCCAGAACCGGGGAACTCGCGTGGGGGGCGGGATATCGCCCGCCAAGGTACTCTGGCTCAACCACACCCTGCTGGCCTTTTTCGTGGTGCCCGCGCTCCTCCTGCGGGACCCGTCACTGCATCCGCGCACGCGACGGGTGCTGCGGGCACAACTGGAGAGCTTCGCGGCGCGCGCGGCCGTGGAGCTATGGATGCTCTACCGCACCCGCTCGTGGCGGGTCGCCTATGGAGTCGGGCACGACCTGGCCCACCTCGGGCTCCTCCGGGTGCTTCGCGCGGGGAGCACGGACACCAACGCACGGCGGCATCTCCGATCGATCGAGGGGAGCCTGCTCGCGGAGGTGCTCTTTGCCACGCTCTTCCACCGCGCCGTAGAGGGAAACACGCGGGGAAGCGACGCCATCTACTTCGCCTCCACCGACCCCCGGTTCCGGCGGATCAATCTGCTTACCAGCATGATCAACACAGCGGCGTACTGGCAGCTTGGCCGGGTTATCGTCGGCCAGACGGATCACTGAAGCCCATGTCCACCCTGCCCCCGACCCAGTCCGTCGCCGCCTCCGAGCGGTCCAGTGCCGCGCCCGAAGTCCGCGACATCCTGCGGTTCCGCTGTGGGATGCTGCATGAAAACTGGTACATCGCGGCGCGCTCGCGCGACGTGACGGATCGGAAGCCGTACGCCAGCCGTGTGCTGGAAGAGGCGCTGGTCCTGTTTCGCGGCAGACAAGGCGAAGCGGTGGCGTTGATCGACCGCTGCCTGCACCGCAACGCGGCGCTCAGCGAGGGTGACGTGTTCGATGGGTGCATCGGCTGTCCCTACCATGGCTGGACGTACGACGCGGGGGGCGACTGCGTGATCGTCCCCTCCGAGGGTCCGGAGGTCCGGGCACGCCCGGGGCGGCGGGTGGAACGCTTCCCGACCCGGGAGCAGGACGGCTTCGTGTGGGTGTACATGGGCACCCCGGGGCGAGCCGGCGAAAAGGAACCCTTTTGCTTTCCCCATTCCGGAGTCGCGGGGTGGGAGTCGTACACCATGGTGACGCGCTTCGCCGGGAACGTAACGGATCTGGTGGAGAACTTCATGGACGTGCCCCACACCGCCTTCGTGCACTCCGGATGGTTCCGCAAGGCGGGGACCGCCAAGCAGGCGGAAGCGACGGTGGAGCGTACCCGGGAGGCGGTGCTGGTGGAGTACTTTCAGCCCGACGATTCCATCGGATTTTCAACGCGCCTGCTAAACCCCGACGGACGGCCGATGACCCACACGGACCGTTTCTTCATGCCGAACGTGACGCGGGTGGATTACATGTGGGGCGGGGAGCGCGGCTTCGTGATCACCTCGCAGATCACCCCCGTCACCGACCGTGAAGCGATCGTCTATACCGCGATCACCTTTCGCTTCGGCAGGTTGAACCGGTTCGCGCGCCGCCTGCTGCCGTCCTACACCCGCATCGTCATCAACCAGGATGTGCGCATCATGGAGGTGCAGACGGCAAATCTGGCGCGCTTTGGCGGGCGCCGCTTCCACAGCACCGAGGCCGACGTGATCCACCGCGCCATCGAGTCGCTCCGCGACCACGCCGCTTCCGGGGAGCAGGGCGAGCCCCCCGAGCCGATGGCAACCCGCATCCGCTTCTGGATGTGAGCCCCCCCACCATTCGCAGGAGCACCCCCGCCGACGACGCGGCGCTGTGCGAGCTGTTCGGGCGGGTCACCATGGACGCAGACCTGGTGCTGTCGGTGTGCAGAGATCCGGACTTCGCCGCGCTGTACCGACTGCAAACCGACGTCTGGGAAACGTGGGTGGCAGAGGTGGACGGCCGCCTGCAGGGGATGGGCAGCATCCTGGTTCGGGATGGTTACGTGGACGGCCGCCGGAGCCGGGTGGGGTACCTGGGAGACCTCCGCATCGCACCCGCGCTGCGGGGAAGGCACCTGCTGAACCGCTTCTACGGACCCGCTCTCCGGGAGATGGCCGCTACTCACGGCTGCACCCTGTTCCTGACGGCGGTGATCGCGTCCAACGACCGGGCGCTGCGCGCCCTGACTTCCGAGAACCGCCGCACGCGGGGGAGGCCGCGGTACTCGCTGCTGCGGGAGTTCAACATCCGCTCCCTGCATCTCACCCGGGGGCGCCGGCGTGCGAAGACCCGTTTCTCCGTTCGGCAGGCGACTGAGGGCGAGGTGCCACGGATCGCCCGCTTGCTGGACGAAGACGCCCGCCAGCGCCCCTTCGGTTACTGCTTCCAGGAAGCCGAGCTGCGCCGGAGGCTGGGAAGCTGGCCCGGGCTCGCACCCGAAAGCTTCTACCTGGCCGAAGACGCTGGGGGTATGCTGGTGGGCTGCATCGCCATCTGGGACGCACGGGCGGTAAAACGGATGGTGGTGCGGGAGTACCGCGGAGGTATGCGCGGGGTGAAGCGGGCGTACAATTTGGCGGCGTGGCTGCTCCGCTTTCCGCCGCTCCCCCGCACGGGCGAGGCGTTTCGCTACCTGTATCTCACGCACCAGGCAATTCCCTCGGAAGACCCGGAGATCATGGGGGCCCTGCTGGACGCCGTGCACGCGGATCATCGCAGGAGCGGTTATCACTTTCTGAGCGTGTGTGTTCTCGACGACGACCCGCTGGAGCCGGCGTTCCGCGGCTTCCGCACCACCGACCTGCCGGCGCACCTGTATCTGGTGACCCTTCCCGAGATGGCGGCCGACCCAGAACGCTTCGGCCAGGCACGCCCCGGCTTCGAAATGGCGCTGGTCTGATGAGCGCGACCCTGCAGCTCCGGGAGCGCACCGCCCCCCCGGGCCCCCTCCCGCCGGCATCCACCGGGTGGCGCGCGTCGCTGCCGCGGCGTGGGGATCCGCGGATCCCCTTCGCGCTGATCCTGACCGGCTACGCGGTCCTGGGCACGCTCTGGCTGGGGTTCAACCGCGGACCCCTGCAGATCCTGCTCACGGTCGCCAGCGGCTGCGCGCTGGACATGCTGCTGCACGCGTTGCTGCGCCGGCGTGAACTGCTCTTTCCGCTCAGCGCGTACATCAGCTCCCTTTCCATCGCGCTGCTGCTAAGTTACTCGCACAACCGTTTTCTGCTCTTTTTTCCGATCTTTCTGACGATCGGGTCCAAATACCTGTTCACCTTCCGTGGCCGGCACGTGTTCAACCCGTCGCTGTTCGGCGTGGCGGGCACGTTGCTCCTGGCGGGCGGGTTGATCACCGCCGCACCCGCCTACCAGTGGGGCGGCACCTGGGCCATGTCCGCCTTCATGGTGACGGCGGCGCTGGCGCTCTTCGTGTTCCGGGTGGGGCGGGGATGGCTGATCGTTTCATTTCTGGCGTTCTACGCGCTGCAAACCGGATTGCGCGCGTACATCATGCGCGCCCATCTGCCGCCAGAGATGCTGTTCTGGGGAACGCTAACGACGCCGCCGTTCTTTCTGTTCGTGTTCTTCATGCTCCCGGATCCCAGGACGTCGCCATCCACGCCCAAGGGACAGGTGGCGCTGGCGTTCGCGATCACCGTGGTGGACCTGTATCTCCATACCAGGGCGAGTGTATTCACCTTCTTCTACGCAGCATTCGCCCTGGCCGGCGCCAAATTCCTTTGGCTTCACGGAGCTGAAGCCTGGCGGACGGGCACCGGGCGCTACCTGCGAGCCGCCGCGGGATCCACCCGGCTCCTGCGGACCGTCGCCCTCCTCGGTGCGCTGGCGGCGCTGGGTGGCACGGTGTACCGGACGGTGCTCCACCCGCAGGTGGCGCTGCGGGACGCGGGTTTCGTTCTGCGGGAAATCCCCGCGAGCCGGAGCGGCCTCGGGGTGGTGATGGACCCCACCGCCTACGACCTGGTGGACCCGCGCCTCCGCCACGTCGCCAAATGGCTGCTGTCGGTGGGAGCCTCGGTGGCGGTGGGAGACGTCGACGGCGACGGTCTCCCGGACCTGTTCTTTACGCATCCCCTCGCCCGTCCCGAGTTCCGGACCGCGCTGTACCTGAACCGGGGGGATTTTCAATTCGAACGGGTGCCACTCCCCGCGCTGGATTCCCTCGGCGTCGCCCCGGAGCGGTACGGCCTCGCCTCGGGCGGCGTCTTCTTCGACTACGACGGAGACGGCGCGGTGGACCTTCTGGTCCCCGTGAGCTTCGGGCAGCCACGGCTCCTCCGGAACCTGTACGCCGAAACCGGGCGGGTGGAATTCGTGGACGTGTCGGAGAGTGCGGGGATGCCGGCGTACACCATCAGCGTGGCCGCCAACGTGCTGGACTTCGACCGCGACGGACAGCCGGATCTACTGATCGGCAATGTTCTCGCTCCCTACCTGCCGGGGTATGCCGATTCCGTCCGCCTCAACATCTTCCGGCTTCCTCAGCCGGAGTTTCCCGGGGACCGCAGGATGTTCCGCTTCATGCACGACGGCTGGCACAACGCCACCAACGGCGGGGGCAACCTGCTGCTCCGGAACCACGGTGACGGCACCTTCCAAGCGCTGGACGCCGCCGCCATGGGGATGCCCGAAACGCACTGGACGCTGTCGATCGGGACGGGAGACCTGAACGGAGACGGCTGGACCGACCTGTACCTGGCGAGCGACTTCGGGCGCGACGATCTGTACCTGAACGAGGGGGGACGAGGCTTCCGCCGGGTGAGGGGCCGCTGGTTCGGCGAGATCGGATTGGACACGTACAAGGGGATGAACGCGTCGGTCGCGGACTTCGACGGCAACGAGCGTCTCGACGTCTACGTCTCCAACGTTCATCAGGCACTGCAGGCGGAGGGCTCCCTCCTGTGGATGAACCGCGGCAGCGATGCGGCCGGCACCCCCCGCTTCCGCGACGAGGCTACCGCGCGGGGAGCCCTGAACGAGAACCGCTTCGGGTGGGGCGCCGGGGTCGGCGATCTGAACAATGATGGGTGGATGGATATCGTTCAGGCGAACGGAATGGTGGACAACCGCCTGGACCGGTCCGGGCCGGGGTGCCCGGATTACTGGTACGTGAATCACAAGCTCATGCAGTCCGGCCCCGAGATGCACAGCTACGCGGATATGTGGGGAGACCTGCGAGGGCGCTGCATCTACCCCAACGAGGCACGGCGCGTGTACCTGAACCGTGGCGCGGGCGCGAAGCCGCAGTTCGTGGACGTGGCTGGAGTGGTGGGACTGACCCGGCGCGACAATTCGCGCGGCGTCGCCCTGGTGGATCTGGACAACGACGGCCGGCTCGACGTGGTCATCGCCAACCAGCATGGGGGACCGTCGCTGCTGCGCAACGTCCCCTCTCCCGCTGCCCTCCCTGCCTCGTGGATCGGCCTGCGGCTGCAGGGGGACGGGAAGCGGTGCAACCGGGAAGCGCTCGGCTCCACCGTCTCCGTCCACGTTCCGGGGAGGCCGGTGCAGATTCGGGAAGTCCAGGCCGCGAACGGCTTTTCGGCTCAGCACGACACGCGGGTCCACTTCGGACTCGGAAGCGCGGGACTCGGAAGCGGGGTTCACCAGCCGATCCCGGTTTCGGTGCGCTGGTGCGGCGGGGAAACGGTGCGGTACCACCTCGCGCCCGGCCGCTACCATCACCTGCAGCGGTAGCGCGTGCCACCCGGACCCTCGCCCGCTGGACCCCTCCGCGCTGGCGCGCTACGTTACCGGCTCGTTCCATTCACCCGCCGCACCCGACTCGCATCCATGCATCGCGCCTTTCGCACCGGGATTCCCCTGGTTTCGCTGCTCGCCGTCGCAATCGCAGCTCCCGCGCAGGACGCGGGGCAGCTCAGCGTCGAGCGCATCTTCCGCCAGGGCGACTTTCGCAGCGCCCCGCTCCCCAGCCCGCAGTGGCTCCAGGATGGCCGCTCCTTCGTGGACCTCCGTCCCGACCCGCAGGGTGGCGCCGACATCGTCCGCGTCGACGCGGCGACCGGCACCGCGCAGGTGATCGCCCCCGCCGCCCGGATCGTGGACGAGCGGGGCCAGCGGATCGACGTGGAGGAGATCCAGCTCTCGGAAGACGAGTCGCGGGCTCTCCTCTTCCACAGCTCGGTGCGGGTGTGGCGCTCCAACACGCGCGGGGTCTTCCACGTGATCGACTTCGCGACAGGCCGGGTCACCCCCGTCGCGGTGGCGAGCACGCGCGGCGGGGTGACCCCGAGCCAGGCCGACAGTGCCACCGTCACCCCGCAGCTCGGGGGAGAGCAGCCGGACTTCCTGGCGCGTGGACTCGCCAGCGGCGCCGCCGACCCCGACCTGCAGATGTTCGCCAAGTTCTCCCCGGACGGCCGCCAGG
>JALZKG010000423.1 GCA_030859365.1 Gemmatimonadota bacterium | reverse complement strand
CCTGGGCACCGGCCGCACGGAGGGGACCGAAGCGACTGCCTCCGAAGATCTCCTCGAAGCGCCGGTACGCCAGCTTCGCGTTGGCGATCGCGGCGCGCCCCTTCAGCGCCGCCAGGCGATCCCGCTCCGCCCCGTTCCCAGCGGCCTCGATGCGCCGGTCCAGCTCCGCGTCCACCGCGGTGTCCACCCGCGACACGAAAAAGGAGGCGACGGAGGCCACGCCGCCCAGCGGCTCCCCCGCCGCCAGCCGCCGCTCCAGCCCGCGCAGGTACGCGTCCATGACGCGCTCGTACCCTTCCAGCGAGAAGAGCAGCGTGACGTTGACGTTGATCCCCTCCGCGACCAGCTGCTCGATCGCCGCGAGACCGGCTTCCGTCCCCGGCACCTTGACCATCAGGTTCGGGCGGTCCACCGCCTTCCACAGCCGACGCCCCTCGGAGAGCGTCGCCCGGGTGTCGTCGGCGAGCTCCGGGGAAACCTCCAGCGACACGAAGCCGTCTTGCCCCGCCGACGCGTCGTAGATCGCCCGGAAGAGATCCGCCGCGCGGCGGATGTCGGCGATGGCCAGCGTCTCGTACAGATCGCCCGTCGACATCTCGGAGGGGGCGAGCTCCTGCAGCGTGTCGTCGTAGTCGTCGCTCCCGCCGATGGCCTGCTCGAAGATCGAAGGGTTGGACGTGACGCCGCGGAGCGCCCACTCCTCGATCCTGCGCTCCAGCGTGCCGTCGTCCAGGATGCCACGGCGGATGTAGTCCAGCCAGACGCTCTGCCCCAGCTCGTGGAGGCGGTGAAGCGGATTGCGCTCGGTTTCTGCCTGCATGGAACTCTCCCGGCGGCGGTGCCGCCTCTGATGTGCGCTACGTTTCGTCCGCGCCGTGCCGGGTCGGCCCCGCCGCGTTGTCGTCGTGTCCCTGTCCGTCCCCCATCCCCAGCAGGGCGCGGGCCTTTGCGGCGACGTTTTCCGCCGAAAAGCCGAGCTCTTCGAACACCCGCTTCGCGGGGGCGGAGGCCCCGAATCGGCCGATGGCGACGATCTCCCCATCCATTCCAACCCAGCGTTCCCACCCCATCGGCCCCGCCGCTTCGACCGAGACGCGGGCGCGCACCGTCGGCGGGAGCACCCCGTCCCGGTACTCGCGCGGCTGTCGGGCAAAGAGCGCCCAGCTCGGCATCGAAACCACGCGGGCGCGGATCCCGTCCGCGGCAAGCCGCTCCCTCGCTCCCAGCGCCACCGCCACCTCGGAGCCGGTCGCGATCAGAATCGCCTGCGGGTCGCCGCCCTCCGCCTCGGCGAGGATGTACGCGCCACGGCGGAGCCCGCTCGCCGGCGCGAGGCGGGTGCGGTCGAGGGTGGGGACCGCCTGGCGGGTAAGCGCCAAAAAGACCGGGCTGTCCGTCTGCTCCACCGCGAAGCGCCACGCCTCGGCCGTTTCGTTGGCGTCCGCGGGCCGCATGTCGATCAGTCCCGGGATGGCGCGGAGCGCCGCGAGCTGCTCGACCGGCTGGTGCGTCGGGCCGTCTTCGCCCAGCCCCACGGAGTCGTGGGTGAAGACGTAGATCACGGGCTGCTCCATCAGCGCCGCGAGGCGGATGGGGGGGCGCATGTAGTCCGAAAAGATCAGAAAGGTGCCGCCATAGGGGCGCACCCCGCCGTGCAGCGCCATCCCGTTCATCACCGATCCCATCCCGTGCTCCCGGACCCCGAAGTGCAGGTTCCGCCCGCCGGGAGTGGCGGCGCTGAAGCTCGCCTCCCCCTCCAGCATGGTGTTGTTGGAGCCGGCCAGATCGGCGGAGCCGCCGATCAGCCAGGGGACGGTGCGGGCGATGGCGTTCAGCGCCCTGCCCGACGCCGCCCGGGTGGCGAGCGGCTCGTCGTCGTGCGAAAAGACCGGCAGCTCCGCGTCCCACCCTTCGGGGAGCCGACCTTCGAGCGCCGCCTCGAGCCGCTCGGCCTCGTCCGGGTGCGCGGCCGTGTACGCATCCCACCGCCGCTCCCACTCCCGCTGCACCGCCGCGCCACGCTCCACGGCCTCGCCCATGTGCTCCCGCACCTCTTCGGGTACGTGGAACGGCTTCTCCCACTCCCAGCCGAGGTTCTCCTTGGTGCGACGCAGCTCTTGCTCCCCGAGCGGCTCGCCGTGCGCCTTCGCCGTCCCCGCGCGTCCCGGAGAGCCGAAGCCGATCACGGTGCGCACGGCGATCATGCTGGGCCGCGGATCACCCTTCGCGTCTTTGATGGCGGCGTCGATCGCCTCCCGATCGTTGCCGTCCTCCACGCGCAGCGTGTGCCAACCGTACGCGTCGAAGCGCCCCTCCACGTCCTCGGTGAAGGCGAGGGCGGTCGAGCCCTCGATGGTGATGGAGTTGTCGTCCCAGAAGCAGATCAGCTTTCCCAGGCGCAGGTGCCCCGCGAGCGAAGCCGTCTCGTGCGCCACCCCCTCCATCAGATCCCCGTCGGAGCAGATCGCGTAGGTGTGATGGTCGACGACCTCGTGGCCCTCGCGGTTGAAGACGGCGGCGAGGTGCCGCTCCGCCAGCGCCATCCCGACGGCGTTGGCGATCCCCTGCCCCAGCGGCCCCGTGGTGGTCTCCACCCCGGGGGTGTGCGTGTACTCCGGGTGCCCGGGGGTCTTGCTCTCCCACTGCCGGAAGTCGCGGAGATCGTCCAGCGACAGGTCGTAGCCGGTCAGATGCAGTAGCGAGTACAGCAGCATCGACGCGTGCCCGGCCGAAAGCACGAAGCGGTCGCGGTCCGTCCAGCGGGGGCCGCGGGGGTTATGGCGGAGGTGCCGCGTCCAGAGCACGTAGCCGAGTGGCGCGAGCGCCATCGGGGTGCCTGGGTGGCCGGACTCCGCACGCTGCACCGCGTCCATGGACAGGGTGCGGATGGTGTTGACGGACAGCTCGTCGAGCGCGGTGCTCCGGGTGGGGGTTTGCATCGCCATCGGCGGGCAGGCTCCTCGATGTCGGGGGGCTGAAGTCGAGACCGCAAGCTATCATGCAGCGGGGACGCGGACCAGTCCGCAGGGCGGCGGGCGAAATGCAAAACGGGGGTGTCCCGTTCCTCCGGGACACCCCCGCGCACCGCTGCCGGGAAGGCGGCTTACAGATTCTCCCGGATGTTCACGTTGCCCTTGCGGTGGACCTCGGCGCGCTCCTTCCGGAGGTCCGCCTCCACCACCTGGTCCTCCTGGACCTGGTTCTTTTTCACCACCAGCTCCTCCTTGGCGACGGCGCGCTTCTCCACCACCACCTCTTCCTCGGTGATGGGGATGCGGACCTCGTCCCCCTCGATCCGGGCGTCGGTGCTGGAGTCCGCAGCGATCGGGCGGCGCTCCACCGTGACCTCTTCGCGCATCACCGGAACCGTCTCGCGGACGTGCTCCGTCTCGACGTGCTTCTCGACCTCCACCTCGCCGGTGTTCTGGCGCTTGCGGATCGCGAGTTCTTCCTCGGAGAGCGTCAGGCGCGCTTCGTCGTCGGCTTCGCGGCCATAGAAGCGGTCTTCATCGTAGTGCTCGTGCTTGTAGAAGTCGTCGTCCGCCGCCGTCGCGCCGGCCGTGGTGAACCCCTCGTCGAAGCGCTGGCGCAGCGAGGTCTCGTAGTCGCGCGTCATCGACTCCTGGGTGTAGGCAGGGATGGTTGCCACGTCGGTGCTCGCCATCTCCTGCACCATGATGCTGTCGTCGTCGTTGTTCAGACGGGCGTAGCCGATGGGGATCAGGACGTGACGGTCCTCGCCTTCCAGCAGGTCGTTGTCCACGTCCACATCCAGGTACCGGACCTTCATCGCCGAGCGGTCGATGAGCAGGTTGTCCACCTTGCCGATCTTGCGGCTGTCAGAGCCCATGACGGTCCACCCGCGCACATCCGGATCGCCCTCCGCCACCTTGAAGTCGTCCATCTGATCGAGGGGCACCACTCCGGTCAGGTTGTCGTTGCGCATCTTTGCTCCTTGGTTCAGGTCCGCGGGCAGCGGCGTTCTGCCATGCTGTCCCGTTGCTGTCGGCGCAGACTGAGGCCCATCCTGCCGCCGCCTTGTTGGGGAAACTTTTACCTATGCAACTCACGTTCCAGAAACAATTTCGTGTGATGGGACGCCCCGACTCGCTGTCTGAGCGACGCGCCGGAAGATCACTCTGGCGCGGGTCGTGCTTGCGCATCCGCCCCATCCTCCTTCCCCGAGTTCGGGGTTTTCCACTTCCGCTTCACAGAGCCGCCCCCCATGTCATCCGCATCCGTTCTCACCCCGTCCGACGAAGTCCTCACCCGTGCCGATGTCCTTTCCGAAGATGAGCTCGACCATCTTCCCGCCGGAATGATTCAGCTCAGCCGCGACGGCACCATCCTCCAATTCAACGCCGTGGAGTCGCAGCTCGGTGGCGTCGCAAAGAACGACGCCGTCGGCAAGAGCTTCTTCGACGACGTCGCTCCGTGCACCAAGGTGAAACAGCTTCACGGCACGTTCGTGGAAGGGGTGCGCAAGCGGGATCTCCACACGCACTTTCCCTACGAGTTCAAGTTCCGTGACGGCCGGCGCAAGGACGTGGTGATCTCCATGTTCTACAGCGGCACCACGGATACCGTTTGGGTCATGGTCCAGAGACCGTAGACGGTGGCATCCAGCCAGCGGAGCTACGGAATGGCTGAGCTGGCGCGGGTCCGGCGGCTCGGGTTCGCGGTCAAGGTCGTCGGGCGCGAGGGGCTCAAGAGCAACGACGCCCGCCGCTGGCAGTCGGGGCCGCACCTGCGGGTCTCCATCGGCTACCTCCGGGAGATCCTCGACTACCTGCAGCAGATCCGCGTACGCATGTACCGGATCTCCTCCGACTTCGTCCCCTACGCCACGCACCCGGAGATGCCTCAGTTCCACGGGCAGATCGGGGAGTGCGCGGCGGAGCTGGCCGAGGTGGGGCGGACGGCGCGGGAGCGGGGGATCCGGCTTTCGCTCCACCCGTCGCAGTACGTGCTGCTCAGCGCGCTCGACCCGGCGATCACCGCCAAGGGAATCGCCGACGTGGACGCGCAGGCGGCGCTGCTCGACGCCATGGAGCAGGGGCCGGAGGCGGTGGTCGTCCTCCACCTGGGCGGCGCGTACGGCGACAAGGAGGCCGCCATGGCTCGCTTCGCCGAGAACTGGCCGCGTCTGTCCGAGGCGGCGCGTCGGCGGCTGGTGATCGAGAACGACGGGACGATCTACACCGTGGAGGACTGCCTCCGGGTGCACGAGCGGATCGGCATCCCGGTGATCTTCGACCACCAGCACCACCTGCTCAACCCGGGCGGGCTGGGTGTGGGTGAGGCGGCACGGGCGGCGCTCGCCACCTGGCCGGAGGGAGTGACGCCGAAGATGCACTTTTCCTCGCCGCGGCTGGACTCGCGCACCGTGAAGCGGGGGAAGAAGGAGGTGGAGGCACCGCCGCTGCTTTCCCAGCACGCGGACTACGTCCACCCCTGGGAGTTCGCCGGAATGCTGGGGGAGATCGGCGGCGGGTCCTTCGACGTGATGCTGGAGGCGAAGAAAAAGGACCTCGCGCTGCTCAAGCTGCGCGGGGACCTCGCCCGGATCGGGGTGCCGGTGGAGGACGGCGTGGGGTGAGCCCGGCCTAGCTTTTCTCCAGGTGCTGGCGGAAGAGCCCCTTGTCGTGGGCGCGGGCGTACGCCTCCTCGGCGTCGATCGTGCCGGCCATCAGGTGCGCCATGATCGACTGGTCCATCTGAACCATGCCATCCTTCTTGCCGGTCTGGATGATGGAGGGGATCTGAAAGGTCTTGGCCTCCCGGATCAGGTTCGCGA
>JALZKG010000404.1 GCA_030859365.1 Gemmatimonadota bacterium | reverse complement strand
GTCCGGCGCTCTCGGGAGCCGCTTCGGCGGCGGACGCGGGGGCCGCCGGGCTCGCTTCATCCACCTGCGTCACGACCCCGCAGGCGAGGCAGGTCGCTTCGTCCGCCCTGCGCCGGCTCCGGTTCGCGAAGTGCGCCGGCTCGCCACACCCGGCACACACCACGCCCGCCGGCAACGGGCGAACCGCGGCGTACAGGGCGTTGCGGCTGATCCCGAGCTCGCCGGCCACGTCGTCGACGCGGGCGGCGCTCTCCCAGTACAGGCGGTTCGCCCGCTCGAGCAGGTCGTCTACGTCGGGGGTCTGGGTACCGTTCATCGCGCGTCCTGTTTGGGTGATAGAGGGATCGTTTTGGCAGGACAATACCGATCGAGCACGTTCGATGCCAGGGGCGACACGAGCAAAGCTCCGGCAACGGCGGCGTCCGCCCACGGGGCGGTTGTGAGCCGGGGCCGTAGCGGGTAGCTTGACGGTTTCGTTGGCCGACCGGCAGAAGCAGGGTTCCCCCACGTTGACTACTCGGTTCGAAAGCCCCGTCGCGCCCGCCCCGCGCCCGCAGGGCGGATCGCCCCTCCGGCCGGCCGGGAGATCGGCGCTCGCCGTTCTTTTCCTGGTCGTTTTCCTGGACCTGGTCGGCTTCGGGATCGTGATTCCGCTGCTGCCGCTGTACGCGGAGCGGTTCGGGGCGGGGGCGATGGAAGTGACCTGGCTGGTGGCGGTCTTTTCCCTGATGCAGTTCTTTTTTGCGCCCTGGTGGGGCGCGCTCTCGGACCGGGTGGGGCGCCGCCCGGTGCTGCTGGCCGGGCTCTTCGGCTCCGCCCTCTCGTATCTTGGCTTCGGGTTGGCCGGCTCACTGACGGCGCTCTTCCTTGCCCGTGCCGTCGCCGGCCTGATGGGGGCAACGGTGGGGGTGGCGCAGGCGTACATCGCGGACATCACCTCGCCGGAGGAGCGGGCGCGGGGGATGGGACTGATCGGTGCCGCGTTCGGGCTCGGCTTCATCTTCGGACCGGTGATCGGTGGTGCCCTGTCGCGCTTCGGCCCCTCCGTGCCCTTCTATGCAGCCGGCACGCTCGCGCTCGCCAACGGGCTGTGGGCGCTGGCGCGCCTTCCGGAGTCGCTCCCCCGGTCTGAACGCCGCGAGCAGCCAGAGCGGGGGCTTGGCCCGCGCCTGCGCTCCCTTTCCTCCGCGCTGCGGATCCCGCGGCTGCGCTCCCTGTTGCTTGCCTTCTTCCTCTTCACCCTTGCGTTCGCGGCCATGGAAGCCGTGCTGTCGCTTTGGGCGGACCGCCGCTGGAGCTTTTCCCCGGCCGAGGTGGCGTACGCTTTCGCCTACCTGGGGGTGGTGACCACCCTCACGCAGGGGGCGCTGGTGGGGCGTCTCGTCCGCCGGTTGGGCGAGCGCCGGGTCGCCACGGTGGGAACGAGCTTCTTCGCCGCCGGGCTGCTCGGCATCCCCTTCGCCCCGTCGCTCCCCCTGCTCGCGCTCGCGGGCGCGCTGCTCGCCTTCGGGCAGGGCACCGCGAGCCCGCCCATTTAGGCGCTGATCTCCCGGAGCGCCGGGGCGAGGGAGCAGGGACGCCTTCTCGGGGTGTCGCAGTCGCTCTCTGCCCTCGGCCGGGTGCTCGGGCCGGTGTGGGGCGGGGTCGTCTTCGCACGGATCGGGATCGGAGCCCCCTTCCTCGGTGGAGCGGTGCTCGCCCTGCTGGCGATGGTGGCGCTGCTCGGACCGCGCTTCGCGGCCGAGGCCGAGTGATCCGCCCCGCGGTCCTCCGTCCCGGAGCCCGGATCGCGCTGGTTTCCCCGGCGGGACCCCTGGCCGAGGGAGCGGTGCGGCGCGCGGCCGAGCGGGTGCTCGGCTGGGGATGGGAGCCGCGGGTGGGGACTCACGCCGCCGGGCGCCGCGGCTACTTCGCCGCCTCGGACGGAGAGCGTGCCGCGGATCTGAACGCGGCGATCAGGGACCCCGGCATCGCTGCGATCTGGTGTCTTCGCGGGGGCTACGGCACCATGCGGATCCTGGATGCGGTCGATTGGGACGGCTGGTGCGCGCGTCCCGTTCCCCTGATCGGCTTCAGCGACAACACCGCCCTCCACCTCGCACTGCGGCGGCGGAGCGTGGTTTCACTGCACGGTCC
>JALZKG010000156.1 GCA_030859365.1 Gemmatimonadota bacterium | reverse complement strand
GGGTCGAGCTCCTCCAGGTCAGCCCATCGTCGTCCGAGGTGTGGGCGGCGAGGTCGATCACATGGATCCCCCGGTCACGCCCGAGCTCGCGGATCCCCTCGTTGATTTCCGGAAAGCCGGTGCCTCTGTCGCCGGCCCGCGGCGCGAGCGTGGTCATGATCAGGTGGCTCGCCGGCAGCCCTGCGCCGGTCCACTGGTCCACCATCCAGGTCAGGTTGGCGATGGAGGTCGCGGGCGAGATCCCGAAGGTGGCGTCGTTCGTCCCGATGGATATGTACGCAAAATCGCCCGGTCCGGGGGTGAACGCCTGGACGCGGGTGATCGGCCCATCGAAATACTGGTTGTCGCTCTCCCCCCCGTGCCACGGAGCGCCGCGGCCCAGCACCTCCGCCGCGAAGCGGGTGGTGCCATCGACCAGGGTCCGGGCGTTCGGCGAACTCGTCGAAGCCCGGCCCGTTCCCGACGAGGTGCTGCCGATCCCGTGATTCACCGCGGTGATTCCGACCTCGGGACGGGTCGCCTGCCAGCGCGCCTCGATCTTGCCGGCCAGCTGCAGGGGGCTGTTCGGGGCATCGGGCCCGAGGCGCACCTCGTACCGCCAGGAAAGGTAGGAGCTTACCTCGGGGGAAGAGGCGCGGTCGCGGTATCCGTAGTCCGTATTGGAGTCGCCAAAGGTGACGATGCGCACGGCGGCGGCCGGCGCGGCGGTCGTGAAGCTGCGGATCTCCCCGGCGGTCTGCCCCGCCGCGCTCGAACCGACGACGCGGTAATAGTACCGGGTGCCGGCTGCCAGTCCGCCGATGGCGGCGGAAACCGCAACAGCGCTGGTTCCCGCGCCGACGGACTGCTGCGCGGTCGAGCTCGCCCCGGCGAGCGTGGCACCCGTTCCCCACTCGAATCGCGCCGTGGTGGCGGAGCCCTGGGGATTCACCTGACCGTTCAGGGTGGCGCTTCCGGTCCCCACCCCCGTAGCGGAACCGGTGACGGCCCAGGGTGGCTGGGTGGCCGTCGCGCCAAACTCCACCGGAGATCCGGCGAGTCCTGAAGCGCGTGCCTGCGCGGTGTTGGCGCCCGCCACGGATCCAAGCGTCCAGGTCGCACGCGCGAATCCCTCTGCGTCCGTGGGGATCGAAGCGGGAGAAAGGGAGCCGCCGCCGGCCGTGACCGCCCACTCCACCGCGATCCCTCCCACACCGTTTCCGTGGCGGTCCACCACCCGGACCACGACCGGTTCCGGGAGCGGCGTACCTGCCGTGCCCTGCTGCCCCCCGCCCGCGGCGCCTTCGATCCGGCGGGCTACGGGCCGGACCTGAACCCCGGCCTCCGCGCGAAGGCCGGCGGCCTGCGCCAAGATCTGTGTCTCTCCCGGGTGTTGCCCGGTGACCAACCCGCCGACCACCGAAGCGATCGACGTGGCCGAGCTGGACCAGGCGATCTCCACCCCTGCGGGGAGCGTCGCGAACGCCTGTCCGTGCTGGTCGCGAAGGACGGCCGTGAAGCGCTCGGAGACGCCGTCGTCGAGTACCATCGACGGCGGGGTAATCTCCAGGCGGGTGGGGGTCCGCTCCGGCTGCACGGGCGGAGTCGCGCCCCCGGAGCAGGCGGAGAGCAGAAGAAAGAAGGCAGCGGAGGCGGCAAAACGGAGGGTCATGTTGGGGGCAGACGAGCGATTGCGTTGCGCGATGAAGGTTCGCATGGTCGTCCAGGGGCGCGGGTTCCGGTACAGGCGTGTCGATACTGATTCATCCATGGTCCTGCTACCTGCGGAACGCCAGATAACCGCGCGCCTGCAGGGTGTCGATCAATGCCCGGTTGAAGATTGAAACACCCTCGGCGTTCAGGTGGTTCCAGTCGTAGAAGTGCCGGAAGGTGTCGAAGTCTAGCGAATCATTGAAGTCGAAGTAGTGCACCCCTTCCTCCTCCGCCAACTCGTGAAAGGTCGCGGAAAGCTCGTCATAGTTGCGGACCCACTGGCGCGTCTCCTCCGGGAGCGGGTGCGTCACCAGGACAATCCGGGCCCCGTTTTCCTCCACGAAACGGATCAGCTCGCGCAGGTGGTCCAGCTGCGCCTCCTCCAGCTCCCATTCGCGCGGCACCTCCCCGATAAGCTGAAAGGTGTCCATGGTGACGGTGCTTTCTACGTAGCCGCCGCGGATATAACTGCCGCGGAACTCCCTCTGCTCGCGCTCGCGCATTGGCCTACGGAGCCGCTTCCACTGGGTGGAGATCAGCGCGTTCATCGCATAAACGTTGCGGGTGGCGAGCGCCATCCGTACCGTCTGGTCGTCCATCGGGGTGTTGCTCAGCAGATCGTAGTACGACTCCATGCCGTCCAGGGTGTGAACGCGTGGGTACACCTCGTATACCACCAGGCGCGGGTGGAGCTGATCCCAGTATCGCTTCAGAAGAAAGCGCGAGTTCAGCGGGGTCTGCGAGCTGGATCCCATGTTGAAGGTGCGCAAACCGGTCTGGGCGAAGATGCGGGGGTCGAAGCCGCGGTACGCGTGCGAGGAGCCAAGAAACACCACATCCACGTCACGGTAGCTACGGATCTCTCGGAAGCGCACCAGGGATTGCCCTGTCTGTCCGCTCCGCAGGGGGGCCTGCAGCAGCCACTCCATCGCCGTCCGGTTTCCGAACTCGACAAAGGTGAGCGCACCCACGCTTCCCACATACAGCACCGCCAGACCCGCCAGGAATCCCGCCCCACGGAGTAGCAAGCGCATCTCAGAACTGGAAGTAGATGAACTCCTGCTCGGCGAAGACGCCGGTCAGCAGGATCGACAGGATCAGCACGTAATAGAACGGCCACTGCACCCGGAGCGGCCGTCCCGATAGCAGCTGCCGCATGCTGCTTCGACGTTCGAGCAGGTGCACAAGTTCCATGAAGGCGATCGCGACCACGGCGATCACGAGCTGGACCTTGTCCAGCGCCACGTATTGAATCGACACGGACGCCGGATCCCAGACGAGCATCCGACGCAGAATGGTGAAGGCGTCGCCGATCGAGTTTGCCCGGAAGAAGACCCAGGCGAAGAGGACCAGGTGAAAGGTTGCGAGCACGGAGATCCACTGCCGGACCGCGGGCAGCCGGAGCGTGGATGCGATGCCTCGTTCGCCGCGCCACCAGTCGGGCGGCGCCGAGTGCCATCCTCCGAACCGGTCCCACATGGTGGAGCGCGCGTCGTGCGTCAGGATCCCGACGATCAGATAGGTGCCGTGCAGCGCCCCCCACACCACGAAGGTCCAGTTGGCTCCGTGCCATAGCCCGCTCACCAGGAACACGACGAACAGGTTCAGGAACCAGCGTGGCCGCGGAACACGGTTGCCGCCCAGCGGGATGTACAGGTAGTCGCGGAACCACGAGGACAGGGAGATGTGCCAGCGGGTCCAGAACTCGGCGATGGATTTGGAAAAGTAGGGACGGCGAAAGTTCTCCATCAGGTCGTACCCCATCACCTGCGCCGTTCCGATCGCGATGTCGCTGTAAGCGCTGAAGTCGCAGTAGATCTGAAAGGCGAAAAAGTACGTCGCCAGGATGACCGGCCCGCCCGAATACAGGTCCGGATTGTTGTAGACTTCGTTGACGTAGATCGCCAGCCGGTCGGCGATGACCAGCTTCTTGAAGAAGCCCCACAGGATCAGCTTGAACCCGTCCAGCGCTCGGTTCTGGTCCCACCCCTGCCGCTCGCGGAACTGCGGGAGAAGGTGGGTGGAGCGCTCGATTGGGCCGGCGACCAGCTGCGGAAAAAAGGAAACGTACAGCGCAAAAATTCCCAGGTGGCGCTCCGGCTCCTGGCGTCCCCGGTATACGTCGATGCTGTACGAGAGCGTTTGAAAGGTGTAGAAGCTGATCCCTACCGGCAGGAGGATGTCGAACTCCGGCACGCCGTAGAAGAAATTGAACTGATTGAAGACGGCGCGTGTGGACTCGTTGAAGAAGTTGAGGTACTTGAACCCGAACAGAAGCCCCAGGTTGGAAGCCATGCTGATGGCGAGGAACCGCCTTCTGCGGCTCCGCTCCGCCACCTGTCCCATGCGGAGCCCCGCCCAATAGTCGATCAGCGTGCTGA
>JALZKG010000152.1 GCA_030859365.1 Gemmatimonadota bacterium | reverse complement strand
GGGGGGGGGGGGGGGGGGGGACTCCCCTGGATTCGGCCATGGCGAACCGGCTGCGCAACGCCACCCAGACGGATGTGACGCTGGTGGTGAACGACTCCGCCGTCGCCACCACCCTACCCGACTCGCTGATGCGGGAGCTGCGGGCGCTGCCGGATCTGCTGACCGTCCGCAACGTCCGCCGTGTGACGCTCGCCGGAAACGAGCACCTGCTCGCGCTGTACCCGGTGCCAGCCCGCGGCGCACCCGCGGCGGTGCTCCTTTCGCGTCCCGTGGGGAACGAGCTTCGCGTGGTGCGCGGAATCCAGCAGTCGCTGATCGGGATCGGGCTCGCGGCGCTGGTGCTGGCGCTCCTGCTGGCGGGCTTCGCGGCGCGGATCGTCGCCCGCCCCGCGCAGATCCTGGCCGAAGCGTCCATCCAGCTGGCGCGCGGCGACTTCCGCGCGCCGCTCCCAGCGAACTCGGGCGACGAGATCGGGCAGCTGACGGTCGCGTTCGGGGAGATGCGCTCCGCCATCGCGGAGCGGGAGGTGCGGCTCCGCTCCGCGCAGGCGGAGTTGATCCACCGTGAAAAGCTCGCGGCCATGGGACGGTTGGTGGCCCAGCTCTCTCACGAGATCAACAACCCCATCTACAACATCCAGAACTGTCTGGAAGCGCTGGCGCGCCGCGGCGACCCCGCGGACCCGAACCGCGAGTTTCTGGAGCTTGCCCAGGAGGAGCTGGCGCGGATGGCGACCCTCACCCGGCAGCTGCTCGATCAGGGGCGCCCTCCCCCCGACTCCGCGGCGCCGCTCGACCTGAACGGTGTGGTGAAGCGGGTCGTGCAGCTGGCCGCTGCCGACCTGGCCTCGGGCGACGTCGAGCCCCGGATGCAGCTGGAGACGGAGCTGCCCCCGGTGGTGGCGCACCCCGACGCGATTCAGCAGGTGCTCGCCAACCTGGTGAACAACGCTATCGATGCGATGCCGGACGGCGGGGTTCTGGAGATCCGCACCCGCGCCGACGAGGAAGCGGTTGCGGTTTCCGTCCGCGACACCGGAACGGGGATTCCGGAGGAGCACCTGCCGCAGATCTTCGACGCCTTCTACACCACCAAGCCGGGGGTGAGCGGGATCGGGCTGGGGCTCTTCGTATCGGAAGGGATCATCCGCGGACATCGGGGGACCCTCGCGGTGCAGAGCACTCCCGGCGAGGGCAGCTGCTTCACCGTCCGCCTCCCGCGCGAAACGCTGGATCCCGCCTTTTCCGGCGATTCGGTCCCCCTCGGATCCCCGGCCTCCGTATGAGCCCAAGCACGTCCCGCATCCTGATCATCGACGACGATCGCGCCTTTCGGGTGGGCACCGGCGCGCTGCTCTCCGACGCCGGCTACGACACCGTGGCGGAGCCTGGAGGCGACGCGGGGCTGGAGCGGCTCCGCCGGGAACCGTTCGACCTGGTGCTGCTGGACCTGAAGATGGAGGGGCGGACCGGGCTGTCGGTGCTGGAGCAGCTGCGTCGCGACGGCAGCGACGTTCCCGTGCTGATGCTGACCGGTTTCGCCACTGTGGACACGGCGGTGCAGGCGCTGAAGCTGGGCGCCGACGACTACATCACCAAGCCATGCGACAACGACGTACTCCGCTCCAAGATCCGCACCATCCTCGCCCGGCGCGAGCCGGTGCTGGGCGAGGGGGCGGCGCGTATCGTGGGTTTCGGGGCGAAGATGCGTGAGGTGCTCAAGGCGATCGCTCGGGTGGCGCCCACCGAATCGACCGTGCTGCTCCGTGGAGCCACCGGCACCGGCAAGGAGCTGGTGGCGCGCGCGGTTCACGAGGAAAGCCCGCGTGGCGCCAGGCCGTTCGTGGCGGTCAACTGCTCCGCGCTCGCGGAAGGCGTGCTCGAATCGGAGCTGTTCGGCCACGCCCGCGGCGCCTTCACCGGCGCCACCTCGGATCGGAAGGGACTCTTCGAAGAAGCCCACACCGGGACGGTCTTCCTGGACGAGATCGGCGACGTGCCGGCGGGGATGCAGGCCCGGCTGCTCCGTGTGCTGCAGGAGCGCGAGGTGACGCGCGTGGGGACCTCACGTCCGGTCTCCGTCGACGTACGGGTGATCGCCGCCACCCACCAGGACCTGGAGGCTCTGGTGGAGCAGGGGCGCTTTCGGGCCGACCTGTACTTCCGGCTCAAGGTCTT
>JALZKG010000365.1 GCA_030859365.1 Gemmatimonadota bacterium | reverse complement strand
CCCGAAGGGAGCCAGCGCGGCGACCGGGCGGCGAGCGCCACCGCGGAGTATCGCTTCCCCCTTGCGCTGGTGGAGCGAGGGATGGGGACCGCGCCCTTCTTCCTGGACCGCCTCTGGGGCGACGTGTTCGTGGACGCGGGCGGCGCCTGGTGCGACGCGGCGTGCGGCCGCTTCATCGGGGCGCCGGAGCGGCCGCGCCCGCTCGCTTCGGTCGGGGCAGAGCTGGGGGTGGATCTCGACGTGGGTTACCACGCCGGCGTCGCGCTGCGCGGCGGCCTCGCCCTTCCGCTCCGCGCCGCCGCTCCGGGCGAGGGGCGCCCCGCCCAGCTCTACCTGCGTTTCGGCCGCTCCTTCTAGGGCACCCCGGCACGGATCGTGAAGTCGAGGCAGGGTCCGGGCGGGCCGATCCCGCCCGTTCGACCCGAACCCGAGGAGCACCCATGGGCGGCAAGCGACCCGACCAGTACAACATCGATCCGTCGGAAGGCGGCGCGACCGACTACAAGAACCTCCCCCAGACCGGCCGCGGCAACTCCGACGCGCTCGATACCACCGAGGGCGACAAGCAGCGTCTGGCGCAGGGACAGCAGGACGCAAAGGGCCAGCCCTTTCTCCCCGACACCCCCGCTCCCTCGAAGGACGTGAACCGCGGGACGGTGGAGGAGAGCCGGACCGTCCGCGGCGCTGCCGACGTGGACGCCGATCCCGGCAACCCCGCGGTATGAGCACCCCGCAGCCGGGGGAGCGCAAGGAGGTGGGGGGGCAGGCCAGCTCCCAGCGGCACCCGCCGCACGTGAGTGAGAACGCCGAGGAGGCGCCGGTGCAGGAGGAGGTGGCGCCCGGCGGCGAGCCGGTGCCCACGCTTGGCGCGAACGCGCATGGCGTCGACAAGGTGTCGACCGACGAGATGGACCTTCCGGTCGACGACGAGAGCATGTACGACCGGCGTCCCAGCGAGGACAAGGATCAGCCGCCCTCCGAAACGGGTAAGCCCTGACCGACCCGCATGACTCCCGCCCAGCGGCCCCGGATCGATCCGGGGCCGCTTTTTTGGGTTGTACTTTTCGTTCTGGAGGTTTCGGAGCGCCAAGCTGTCCCGCCGCAAAGGGGTGCGCGCCCGACTCCACGAAATCCGGTAACGCAAAGATGAAAAAAGGGCTTCGGTCGTGTCACGGCGGCACGCGGGTTGCAGCCGTGAGCCGGATTCAAAACGCAACATCTAGGGCCTTGCGGAGCCCTCGGCACCCATATATTGTGGGCCACCGCTCATCGCGGCCAACAACCCACAAGTCGTTGCTTCTTCCCGGACCCGCGTCCGTTTTCACGTTCCTCTGCCCCGGATTGCGTATGAACTCCCCCATCTCCGCACCTTCGCCCGTGGATCCGCAGGCCGAGGTCGAGCTTCCGCCGGCCGACCTGTCCACGAACGCGCGCATCGTCCTCGGCAAGCGCTACCTGAAGAAGGATGAGCAGGGGAACCCGATCGAGGACCCGGAGACCATGTTCTGGCGCGTCGCCTCCACCATCGCGGCGGTGGAGTCCGGATACGGCGCTGCTCCGGACGAGGTGGAGTCGCTCGCGCGCGACTTCTACGCGCTGATGACCACCCGCCGCTTCGAGCCCAACTCCCCCACGCTGATGAACGCGGGGCGCCCCCTCGGGCAGCTCAGCGCCTGCTTCGTCCTTCCGGTGGAGGACGAGCTGTCCAACGAGGAGAACGGGATCTACGACACCCTGCGCTCCATGGCGCTGGTGCACCAGTCGGGCGGCGGCACCGGCTTCGGCTTCAGCCGCATCCGCCCCACGGGCGACATCGTGAAGAGCACCACCGGCGTCGCCTCCGGCCCGGTCTCCTTCATGTCGCTGTACGACTCGTCCACCGAGGTGGTGAAGCAGGGCGGGTGCGTAGTGCCCGAGACGCGGGTGAGCACGAATCGGGGGGTCGTGCCCATTCGCGAGTTGGGACCGGAAGATACCCCGGCCGACTCCTGGCACGGCCATGCCACCCCCCTCCAGGTCGCCACGGATACAGGGGCAGAGGTGTCGGATGAGTTCTACAACCACGGGGTCGCCGCAATCCGGCGCATCAGGACAGCCAGCGGATATCACCTGGCGGCCACGATGCAGCACCGCATCCGCGTGATCGATGAGGCGGGTGGCTATGTGTGGCGGCGGATGGAGGAGCTGCGGAGCGGGGATTGGGTGGTGCTGCAGAAGGGCCATCTTCTGGAGCCGGAGGATTACTCTCTGCCGGCTCTCGCGAGCAAACCCCACTTCAACGCAAAAGAGGTGCGCCTGCCTGCGGAAGCATCCGAAAAGTTCGGTGAGTTTCTCGGATATTTGATCGGGGACGGCGCATTCAACCGCTACAACCGAGGTGGCAGTACGCATCGCCTGATCCTCAGTGTCTGCGATGCTCAGCCGGATGTCGCCGAGTGGCTGCTCCAGGTGATGCAGGAGCTGTTCGGCATCGGCTGCATCGAGAACAAGAAAGAGGAGGATGGGAGCACCAATTTCTTCTTCAACGCCGCTACGCTTGGCAACTGGTTCGAGCAGATCGGCGTGGAAAAGCCATCTGCAGCGTCGGCTCGGGTGCCCGAGATCGTATTTCGCAAAGGGATCCGGATGGCGCGCGGCTTCTTGCGCGGGCTGTTCACTGCAGACGGCACGAGTTCTCAGGAGGGATACCCTTCGCTCTCTTCAGTCTCCGTCGGCCTGATCGATGATGTGCAGCAGCTCCTTCTGGCAGTCGGCATCCCGAGCGGAAAATCCGTTGTGGAGAATCGGGACAGCGCGTACGGGGATAAGCCGCTCCACCGGCTACGAATCGTCACGCAGGCCGGGATGGAGGTGTTCGCACATAACGTGGGATTCCTGGACGCGCGGCGGCAGGCCCTTCTCTCGGCCGGTCTGAACAAGGCTTGGGAGTTCAACGATGTGATCCCCAACCAGGGAGAGGCGTTGCGGGCTGCGTACGCGGGGCCGGGGCGGGGCTCCGGTCCGGGGCGCGGGCCGCGTGGCGCGAATCGGAAGTTGTACCGGAACATCCAGCACTACCTGCCGGGGGTGACGGCGGAGCGTACGCTGCAGCGTTCGCGGCTGGCGGACCTCGCACAGGAGCACGAGGAGATCCGTGGGAGCACTCCCCTGATGTGGTTTCTTGCGAACGATCAGTTTTACGACCAGGTAGAGGCGA
>JALZKG010000343.1 GCA_030859365.1 Gemmatimonadota bacterium | reverse complement strand
GTTCACGGCTCCCACCCGAACAGGGCGTAGCGGCGGAACGGCTCCGCGGTATGGGCGGAGATCCGGCGCGAGTCGTTGTCCACGTGCATCAGGGCGTGGATCACCGCCGCGTACCCCGCCTCGTGGGCGATCCGCCGCACCTCGTCCGTGAGCCAGCTCCCCAGCCCCAGCCCGCGGGCCTCCGGCGCGGTGGCGAGCGTCTTGAGCACCACGCGCCGTTCCGGAAGGCCGAGCGGGTCCGGAAAGGCAAAGACGAAGCCGACGAGCCGCCCCTCCGTGTCGTGCGCCATGCGGACCAGCGCAGGGTCCAGCAGCGGCAGGAGCGGGCGGTACATCGCGTGGAATGCGTTCCATTCGATGGGCGTGAAATACGGGTTGTGCGCGAAGGCGCGGAGGCTGAGGGAGTGGATCGCCCGCATCTCCGCCTCCAGATCGCCGGTGTCCAGCGGACGGACGGTCACCCCCCGCTTCGCGAGGCCGCGCGCGATCCGATTCGCCACGGGATGTGCCCGCGCCAGCCCCCGTGAGATCGAGCTGGCGTACAGCGCGCGGATGCGGAATCCCGCCGCCAGGAAGTGCTCCACGTCCTCCGGCGGGCTCCCCGGCTCCGACAGGAAGGGGGGCTCCTCCGTTTCTCGGTCGTCAGCGGGGAGGGTCTGCCGGTAGTTTGCCCAGCTGCTCCCGTTCATCGGCCCCAGCACCCGGACGGCGCCTTCCGCCGCGAGCTCGCACGCCGCGTGGCGCAGGAGCGCGGCTCCCGCGGCCTCGTCCGTCGCGGCGTAGTAGCCGATCACCCCCGAAATCCCCGGGGCATCGCGCAGATCCCGCGCGGCGCCGAGGCCGAGCCTCGCCACCGGCTCCTCCCCCACCCACGCGGTCATGCAGTACATCCCCGCCGCCTGGACCTCCATGGCGGATGCCGCGGACACCCTGCCTTGCAGCGACTCCCACGCCGCCGAGCGAACGTCCCCCGGGGCAAAGCGCTCGATCCGGCGCTCGATCCTTTTCATGCGCCCACCTCCTGAGGCGTGCGAACGGCGAGGAGCGGAGGGCGGGGCACGCCTGCCCTTGCCGTGCGTCTGGGGATCAGGAGGGCCGGGAGGAGGAGCAGATCGGCGAGCAGCGCCCCGGCGATGGCGAGCCCGCCCATGACGCCGAAGTACGCGATGGAGGGGGAGCCACAGAGCGCCAGCACCCCGAACCCGGCGCCGAGAACCAGGGATGACAGAACCACCGCACGGCCGGCCCCACGGAGCGCCCGCGTCATCGCCCGTCGTGGTCCCCTCCCCCGCCGACGCTCTGCCCGGAAGCGAACGAGCAGGTGGATGGAGTCGTCCACCGCGATGCCGAGCACGATGGCCCCGATGGTGGCGGTCGCGATGTCCAGCGGGATTCCCGCCCACCCCATGGTTCCGAAGACGAGCAGCACGGGAAGCAGGTTGACGGCGACGGCCGCTGCCGTCAGCGCCACGGAGCGGAGGGCGAGCGCCAGCAGCGCGAAGACCACCAGCAGGGCAAGACCAAGCCCCCACGCCGTGCCCACCACCACATAGTCGGTGATCCGCAGGTAGAGCGGCAGGTAGCCCGCCGCACGGAGGCTCACCCCCTCCCCCAGCAGCTCCGCGCCGTTCCGCTCCAGCGCCCGGATGGTGGACGCGAAGCCGCGGGTGCTCGTCATCCGCACGTAGGCAGTCACCCGCCCCTCCCGCCCATCGGGGGAAAGGTACGCCGCCGCGTCACCGGGCACCCCGATCACGTCCGCCACGCCCCAGCTGCGCCCCACCTCGACGCGCCTCTCCGCGCGGCGCTGCCACTCGCGAAGCCGCGCCAGCATTTCCGGACTCCGGAGCCGCCCCGCGTCGGGAGCACGCACGACGAACTCCAGCGGTGTGTAGAAGCCCGCGTTGCGCTCGATCCACGCCCCGTCCGTGCGCACCACGTGCCCGCGGGGGAGAAGCTCCATCGGGTGGGTATCCACCCGCATCCGCGCCACTCCTCCCAGCAGCAGCAGCGACAGCGCGACGGCGCCCACCAGGACCTCCCGGCGCCGCGCAGGCATCGCCCGCGCCGGCGCGGCGAGCAGCCGGTCCAGCAACCGCGCTCGCGGCGTGCGGGGAGGGAGCGGGATCTCCCAGCGCGCGAGTGCCGCGGTGCACACCGCCATGGTGAGCAGCCACGCCAGCATCATCCCCACGGCCGCGAAGAGGCCGAAGTCGCG
>JALZKG010000316.1 GCA_030859365.1 Gemmatimonadota bacterium | reverse complement strand
CGGGAGCGGGATCGCCGGCCCCGCTCTCGCCTGCCGGGGCGCCCGCGGCCCCCGTGACGGCGTCCGAGGAGAGCGCCGTCGCGATCCTGGCCCGCGCCGAGCGGGCCTGGAACGGCGTCCGCTCCATGGAGGCGGACTTCATGCAGCGGCTCAGCGTTCCCCTGATGGGCACGGAGCAGAGCAGTCGCGGCAAGATGTACCACCGCCGTCCCGATCGCTTCGCGATGCGCTTCAGCGACCCCCAGGGCGATCTGCTCGTCGCGGACGGCCGCCACTTCTGGATGTACTACCCGTCCGCGGACCGGACGCAGGTGATCCGCTCGAGCGCGGGCGCCGGGGGCGGGCAGGTGGATCTGCAGCAGGAGTTTCTGAGCAACCCGACGGCCCGCTACCATGTGACTCGCGGTGCCCAGGAGAGCGTCGGGGGCCGTCCAGCGGACGTGCTGACGCTGGTGCCGAAAGGCTCGTCTCCGTACCGGCAGCTCCGGGTGTGGGTGGACCGCGGGGACGCGCTGGTCCGGCGCTTCGAGATGACGGAGGAGAACGGATCGGTGCGTCGGGTGGAGCTGTCGAACCTGCGCGTCAACGCGGACGTGCCGGACGCGGTCTTCCGCTTCACCCCACCGCCGGGGACCCAGGTGTTCGACCAGTAACGCGCCGGCTGCGCCTGCTTGCCCCCTGCGGGCGCGCTTCCCTACATTGACTGGGCGGAACCCGCACACCCACACTCCGCCTCCCGGCCATGGCATCCAAGAACGCAACCTTCGACATCACCTCCACCGTCGATCTGCAGGAGGTCGACAACGCCGTGAACCAGGCCACCAAAGAGGTGTCGCAGCGCTACGACTTCAAGGGGGCTACCGCCGAGATCGAGTGGAACCGGGCGGACGGCACCTTCACCCTGCTCGCCGACGACGACTACAAGCTGAAGGCACTGGTCGACGTGCTGGAGTCGAAGCTGATCAAGCGGGGAGTCCCCATCCGCAACCTGGACTTCGGCAAGTCGGAGGAGGCGCACGGGAGCAAGGTGCGGCAGATCGTCACCCTTCAGCAGGGGATCGCCACCGAAAAGGGGAAGGAGATCGTGAAGGCGATCAAGACCGGCGGCTTCAAGAAGGTGCAGGCGCAGATCCAGGAGGATCAGGTGAGGGTCCAGTCGCCTTCGATCGACGAGCTCCAGGCCGTGATCGCGGCGCTCAAGCAGCAGGACTTCGGGCTGGAGCTTCAGTTCGGCAACTTCCGCTGATGCCGGACCGCTCCCGTTCCGCAGAGCTGTTCCGCCGCGCGCAGCAAGTGACTCCGGGGGGCGTCAACTCGCCGGTGCGGGCGTTCCGCGCCGTCGGGGGGGACCCGTTCTTCGTGGAGCGGGCGGAGGGCGCGCGGCTCTGGGACGTGGACGGCAACGAGTACCTGGACTACGTCCTTTCCTGGGGCGCCCTGATCCTGGGGCACGCCCACCCCGAGGTGGTGGCGGCGGTGCAGCGAGCGGCCGAGCACGGCACCTCGTACGGCGCCCCGACCCCCGGCGAGGTCGAGCTCGCCGAGCTGATCCGCGCCTCCGTTCCCTCCATGGAGCGCGTTCGCTTCGTCAGCAGCGGCACGGAGGCCACCATGTCGGCCATCCGGCTCGCCCGCGGCGCGACGGATCGGGAGATGATCCTCAAGTTCGAGGGGTGCTACCACGGGCACGGGGATTCGTTTCTGGTGAAGGCCGGCTCGGGGGTGGCAACGCTGGGACTCCCCAACTCCCCCGGCGTTCCGGAAGCGCTTTCCCGGCTGACGCTGACCGCGCCCTTCAACGATCTGGACGCGGTCGAAGAAATCTTCCGGGTGCACGCGGGGCGGATCGCGGCGGTGATCGTGGAGCCGGTGGTCGGCAACGCGGGCTTTCTGATGCCCGGGCCGGACTTTCTGCCCGGTCTGCGCCGCATCACCGAGGACGACGGGGCGCTGCTCGTCTTCGACGAGGTGATGACCGGATTCCGCGTGGGGCCTGGAGGGGCGCAGGAGCGCTTCGGTGTCCGCCCCGATCTCACGACACTCGGCAAGGTGATCGGAGGCGGCCTCCCGGTGGGCGCGTACGGCGGACGTCGCGAGGTGATGGAGCGCATCGCCCCTCTCGGCCCCGTCTACCAGGCGGGCACGCTTTCCGGCAACCCGCTCGCCATGGCCGCCGGGCTGGCACAGTTGCGCGTGCTCCGCGACACGGATCCGTACCCGGAGCTGGAGCGGCGCACCGCTCGTCTGGTGCAGGGGCTGCTCGCCAACGCCGCGGAGATGGGCGTCCCCGCCTGCGGAGGCTACCTGGGGTCGATGTGGGGCGTGTTCTTTGCCGAGGGGCCGGTCCGCAGCTTCGCGGACGCTCAACGGGCCGACGACGGGCTGTTCCGCCGCTTCTTTCACGCCTGCTTGGAGCGGGGGGTGTTCATCGCCCCCTCCGCCTTCGAGGCGGGCTTCGTTTCCACCGCTCACCGGGCCGAGGATGTCGAGGAAACTCTCGGGCGCACACGGGATGCGCTCCGCTCCGCGCTGGCGTAGCACCACCGCTCTGCTGCTGCCGGTCGTCTGGGCAGCCTGTGCGCCGGCGCGCACCACCCTTCCGCCCGAGCCGACACCTGCTCCCGCGCCCGTTCCTCCGGTGGTGGAGGCGCCCGCCCCTGCGGTTCCCGCGGCTCCGACGGTCCGCGTCGGGCTGCTGGTGGATACGACCGAGGTGGAACTCACCTCCTCTGCCGGATTCGCGCTGGTGGATGCGGGGACCGGGGCCGTTCTCGGCCGCGCCGGGGCGGGGGACCGCTGGCGCGCGCTGCCCGGCTCCGGCGGCGGAGTGCGCGTCTCCGGGGACGGCTTCGTGGGGGGCTCTCGCGGCGCCGTGCTCGTGCGTCCAGAGGAGGGCGGGACGGTTTCGGCGGGCGGAGTCGCCTACCGTGGAGCCATGCTCCTTCAGCCGACGCCCCGGGGCCGGCTCACCGCCGTCAACGTGCTCGACATGGAGACCTACCTGCTCGGAGTCGTCCCGCGCGAGATCGGCAGGGTGGGGCCGGAGCTGCTGGAAGCCGCCAAGGCGCAGGCGGTGGCGGCACGCACCTACGCGGTTCGCTACCTCGGGCGCCGCGAAGCGCTGGGCTTCGACGTCTTCGCGACCACGCAGGACCAGGTGTACGGCGGCGTTCCCGCCGAGCACGAGCCGGTTTCCCGGGCGGTACGGGCCACGGCCGGGGAGGTCCTGACCTACGCGGGCGAGCCGATCGAGGCGTTCTACCACTCCACCTGCGCGGGGCACACCGCCGCGATCGAGGAGGTGTGGAACGAAGCTCCGCGTCCGTATCTGAAGTCGGTGGTGGACGTGAATCCGCGCACGGGGATCGCCTACGACAGCGTCAGCAGCCGCTTCCGGTGGACGGAGCGCTGGCCCGCGGCGGCCCTCGCCAGCACCCTTTCGCGTACCCTCGCAGACTCCCTGCCGCGCGGCGTTCGCTCCATCGGCGAAATCCGCGACATGCGCGTCACCCAGCGCACCCCATCCGGACGGGTTCGCGCGCTGCGGATCACCACCTCCGAGGCCGGCACGCTGACGGTGGGCGGGGATCGCATCCGCTGGATCCTGCCCACCGCCGCGGGCGCGCCGCTGAACAGCTCCCGCTTCGACGTGGAGCTGGTGCGCGACACCGGCGGACGCGTTGCCGAGGTGGTCGCCGCCGGCGGAGGGTGGGGGCACGGAATCGGCATGTGCCAGGTCGGCGCGATGGGGCGGGCTCGTGACGGCCAGGACTACCGCACCATCCTGCGCACCTACTACGGTGGCACCGAGATCCGCAAGCTGTACTGACGACCCGCGCGCCTCGTCCGGCGACGGCGCTCCTCCCTTCTCCTGCATCCGCTCCCCGGTGCTTCGTTCCCTGTTGTCGGGCTTTGCCCTCCTGCTCTGCCTCCCGGTCATCGCTCCCGCGCAGTCGCTGGAGGACTACGATTACGAGAACCTCGCCTTTCGCGGGATCGGCTTCGAAGTCGGCCAGGTGTGGCCCCGCCGCAGCGAGCGGGCGCTGACGTACGGCCTGCGCGCCGACCTGGGGTACCTGGGACCGAACGTCCGCATCGTCCCGGGGCTGGTCTTCTGGTCGTCGACGCTGCGGCAGAGCGATCTGCCGGCGCTGGGCGACATCGAGGTGAGCGATCTGGCGCTGAACGTCGACGGCCACTACGTCTGGGACCTCTCCGGCGGCTTCACTCCGTACGCGGGAGCGGGGCTCGGCATCCACCTCTTCAACGGAGAAGGGGAGGCCATCGACGGCACCTTCGTGGAAGAGCTTCTGGACGTGATCACCCCAGGCCTGAACGTGGTGGGCGGGGCGGAACTGCGGGTCGCCGGCCCCTTCCGGCTCTTCGCGGAGGCGCGGGGCGTGCTGGCCAGCCCCATCCGATCGCTGGGTCTCTCGTTCGGGGGCGTCTGGACCTTTCCCACCGTGCCGCCGGCCAGCCGCCGCACCAGCCCCGAGGATCGAGGATGACTCCGCTCCGCGGTCCCGTGCGGATCGCGGTGCTCGGCACCGGCGCAATCGCGCAGGTGGTCCACCTGCCGATCCTCTCCCGGAT
>JALZKG010000141.1 GCA_030859365.1 Gemmatimonadota bacterium | reverse complement strand
GCACAGTGGTGCTCAAGCCCGCTGAGTTCACCTCGCTCACCGCGCTGCTCTTTGCGGAGGTTTGCGAGGAGATCGGCCTCCCGGCGGGGGTGGTGAACGTGATCACGGGCGATGGACGGACGGGGGAATTGCTGGTCGAGCACCCGGACATAGACAAGATCGCCTTTACCGGCTCGACGGAGGTCGGGCGGCTGATCCGCGTCGCCACGGCGGGGAGCAGCAAGAAGCTGTCGCTGGAGCTGGGCGGCAAGTCGCCTTTTGTGGTGTTCGAGGACGCGGACCTGGACGGCGCCGTCGAAGGAGTGGTGGATGCCATCTGGTTCAATCAGGGGCAGGTGTGCTGCGCCGGGAGCCGGATCCTGGTGCAGGAGGGCGTCGCCGAGCGGCTGGTGGCCAAGCTCCGCGCCCGGATGGAAGCGCTGCGGGTGGGAGACCCGCTGGACAAGGCGACGGATATCGGCGCCATCGTCGCCCCGGTGCAGCTGGAGCGCATCGAGCGCTTGGTCCGGCAGGGAGAGGAGGAGGGCGCGACGCTGTGGCAGCCGTCGTGGGCGTGCCCGGAGGAGGGGTGTTTCTATCCCCCGACGCTCTTTACGGATGTCGCTCCGGCCTCCGTCGTCGCGCAGGAAGAGATCTTCGGCCCCGTGGTGGTGCTGATGACCTTTCGCACGCCGGCCGAGGCCGTCGAGCTGGCGAACAACACCCGCTACGGGCTGGCGGCCTCGGTGTGGTCGGAGAACATCAATCTGGCGCTGGACGTGGCCCCCAAGATCAAGGCCGGGACGGTGTGGATCAACTGCACCAACCAGTTCGACGCGGCCTCCGGCTTCGGCGGGTACCGGGAAAGCGGCTTCGGGCGCGAGGGCGGGCGGGAAGGGATGTACGAATACCTCCGGCCGTGCTGGGAGGAGGGAGCGAAGGAGGAGGTGCCCCCTTCCACCGTCGGCGCGTATGGGCCGGATGACGGCGACGAGAGCGCCGCTCCTGCCGGTCCGCCCCCCATCGACCGCACCGCCAAGCTGTACATCGGCGGCAAGCAGGCCCGGCCGGACGGGGGCTACTCGCTCCCCGTCACCGGCCATGCCGGCCGCACTGCCGGCGAGGTGGGACGCGGCAACCGCAAGGACATGCGCAACGCCGTGGAAGCGGCTCACAAGGCACAGTCCGCCTGGGCACGCACCCCGGCGCACGGACGGGCGCAGGTGCTCTTTTATCTGGCCGAAAACCTGGCGGCACGCGCCGACGAATTCGCGCGCCGTCTCGCGCAGGCGATGGGAGACGAGGCGGCGGCCGCGCGTGAGGTGGAACTCGCTGTGCGCCGCATCTACTCGTACGCCGCCTGGGCGGACAAGTGGGACGGCGCCGTGCACGCCACGCCGGTCCGAAACGTCACCCTCGCCATGAACGAGCCGGTGGGGGTGATCGGGATCGCCTGCCCCGACGAGTACCCGCTACTGGGGCTGCTGTCGACGGTGCTCCCCGCCGTTGCCGTGGGGAATGCGGTCGTCGCCGTTCCCTCGCAGGCGTTTCCCCTCGCCGCCACCGACTTGTACCAGGTGCTCGACACCTCCGACGTGCCGGGAGGGGTCATCAACCTGGTCACCGGGGTGCGCGACGAACTGATGGACACCCTCGCCGCCCACGACGACGTGGACGCCGCCTGGTACTGGGGCTCCGCGGAGGGGAGCGCCGCGGTGGAGCGCCTTTCCGCCGGCAACATGAAGCGGACGTGGGTGAGCAACGGCAAGGGGCGCGACTGGGCCGACGCGCGGCAGGGGGAGGGGCCCGAGTTTCTCCGGCAGGCGACGCAGGTCAAAAACATCTGGGTGCCGTATGGCGAGTGAGCCGGCAGCGGGCCGGCGATTCGGCTGGCTCCTTCCCGCCGCGATCGCGGTCGTCTTTCTGCTCGTCGTCCTGTTCGCCATGCTAGGCGAGCGGGAGGACGCGCGGCGGCTCCCCGACGAAGCGCTGGAAGGGGTGGAGCAAACGAGATGACGGCGCGGGGGCGTGCACGGTTCGTGCAACGTCCCGCGCCCTCGCGCCGCGACTGCAAACCCGAAGGGGGAGAACCGATGAGCGACAGCACCATCAAGAAGATCGACTCCGAGCACTCGCCGCACGGCGACATGGGGCAGAAGTACCTCGCCTCCGGCAAGAGCATCTCCATGCGCCTGTGGGAGAACGAGGAGCCGACGGAAAACAAGCCGCCGCGCAGCCGCGACTACGAGACGGTGGGGTACGTGATCAGTGGCCGCGCAGAGCTGCAGCTGGACGGGCAGATGATCCGCCTGGAGCCGGGCGACTCGTGGGTGGTTCCGAAGGGGGCGGAGCACACGTACCAGATCCTCGAGTCGTTCACCGCGGTGGAGGCCACCTCACCGCCCGCCGAGGTGCACGGGCGCGACGAGGCGCAGGCGTAGACCGCCGGAGAAGGCGAGCTCGGGGCGCCCGAGCTCGCTACGCCCGCTGCTCCTGCATGGACGCCGCGAGGCGCTTCAGCGCCTTGGCCGCATTCTTTTCGAGAAAGGTGGCCATCGCCTCCTCCTCCGCCAGGTTCTCCCCGAGAATGCGGGCGCACTCGTCCTGCCCCAGCACCTTCGCGATGGCGATCGCGGAGCGGTAGCCGGCGATCTCGTAGTGCTCCACCCGCAGCCCGGAGCCGAGGTCGAAGGCCTCCAGGATCGGCTTGGACGGCTTCTCCTCGGACTTGAAGGAATTGTGCTCTTCGCGCAGCCCGATGGCTGCTTCGCACTTTTCCGCCTTCGCCTTCTCCCCGATCGCCTCGAAGGCGCGGCCCAGGCGCTCGATCTGCGTTTCGGTTTCTCTGACGTGCTGCTCCACCCGCTGCCGGATCTCGGGGTCCTGCGTCTCCCGCGCCATGGTCTTGGTCGCGGTGAGGAAGCGTCGCTCCGCGTAGAGCAGGTCGCCCATCTCGTGCTTCAGCAGATCCTTCAGCTCGGTCATTTCTGCCATGGTGCTTGCTCCTTAGAAGAATCCGTTGCGTTGCCCGGAGCGGGTGCGCCTTGCAAGTTGCCGGCCCCGGAGGTTACTGCACCCGCGCCTCCAGTTGGTCCACGTAGCGGTCCAGATCCATGAGCACGTCCACGATCTCGGAGCGGCTTTCCGCCTCGGAGAAGTCGCGGGCGAACTG
>JALZKG010000137.1 GCA_030859365.1 Gemmatimonadota bacterium | reverse complement strand
TTCTCTGGTACGGGTCACGGTCTCTCCTTCGTTTGAGTGTGGGTTTGGCGATTCACCTCAATCGAAGGGGCCGTGGCCCGTCTTGCAACCGCTTACCTCCTTTTTACAGCAACAAATTTACACAGCGCCGAACAGACCGCTGATGCGCGTCTGGCCGAACAGCATTTCCCGGAGCTGCTTGGTTCCCAGGTCCGTGTAGATGCCGCTGGGGATCACGATGCCGCACTCGCCACCGGGGCGCAGCAGGTTGAAGCACTGCTCGGTGAAGAGCTTGTACAGGTTGATGTCGCTACCGGCCTTTCTGCCGTTGACCACGGAGATCTGGTTCTCGAACTGTGGGGCGCTGCGGTACCAGGCGCTGACGTGCGGAAAGCGGCTCAGGTACTCCTCCCAGGCGCCACGAAGCTCCGGGTCCCGCAGCAGCTTTGACCGCTCCTCCTCGAACTCCTTGATGGTCATCGTATTCTTGGTGACCACATCGGAGTGCTCCTCGAAAAACTCCTTGGCGTTCGGCTTGAAGATGTCCCACGGCGGGTTGGTGATGATGGCGTCGAAGCCGCCGCGCGCGTTCAGCACCTCGTCGAACTCGTAGCCCCAGTGGAACGGGTGCAGCGCGCGCATGTCGGCGACGGACAGCTTGCGCTTCTTCGGCTTGCCCGGCTTGTTCTTGGCCGCATCCCAAGTCGCCTCCTCGAACTGGATCCCCGCGCGGCCGAAGTCGTCCAGCAGCATCGCGTTCAGATGGCCGACGGCATCCTCCCGCTGCCGCTCGATCTCGTCGCGCAGCTCGCGCAGCGCGGCCGAATCCTCCGCCTCCGTCGCGGAAAAGTGGCGGTACGCCTCCACCAGCCGGTTCTTTTTGCGGACCAGCTCGCCGTAGGCGCTGTCGAAGAGGCCGCCCTGCACCTGTCGGCCGAAGCGCTCCGGGTCCACCCGCAGCAGCCCGACGAGCGAGTTCCCCGCCAGGATGTTGAAGTCGATGTTGGGCAGCGGCTCCAGCTGGTCCGCCGTTTGGACCGAGGAGACCAGCGCCAGGAAGAGGCGCAGCCGCGCGATCTCCGTGGCCTCCTCCATGAAGTCCACGCCGAACAGGTTGTCGGCGATGATCCGCTTCTTGATGAAGTAGTTGAGCGAGCGGTGCTCCGCGCGCGTTGTTCGCAGCCACTCGGTGAGCTGCGGATCGTTCAGGTACTCGATGCGGCCGGTGACCGCGCTGTACACCTCGATCAGCGTCTTCATGGCGGCCACCAGAAACGCCCCCGAGCCGCACGCCGGGTCCAGCAGCGCCATCTCCGGCAGCACCTCGAAGAGCAGCGTCCGGCAGAGCGGCGCGTCCAGCTTGAGGAGCAGATCCGGGAGCGAATCGAAGCGGCGCGGCGGTGCCCCCCCGGGCACGCCGTCGTCGCTCGCCCGCTGCACGATCAGCCGGTGGATGGTCTGCTCGCACAGGTACTCCGTGATCTCCGGCCGCGTGTAGTAGGCGCCGAACGCCTTCTGGTTGATGTACTTTTCGAAGATGTAGCCCAGCACGTCCGGGTTGATCTCGTCGTCCCGGCCGCCGGGCGTGTCGTCCAGGTTCCAGGAGTAGCGGCCGAAGAGCGCCAGCAGGTGCTCGAACGCCGCGTCCGGCACGCGGACGGCATCGCCGTACTCCTGCTCGATGCGGTGCGGCAGAAAGAGCCCGCCGTTCAGGTAGCGGATGCCACCGAGCATGCGCCGCGCTTCCGGCGAGCGCCGCGCCTCCGGCCTGGCGAACCCCTCAAAGAAGAGCAGCTTCAGGAACTCCGCGTGGAAGCGGTCCGGCCCGCGCGCCTGGCTCTGTTGCAGCTTGTCCTGCAGGTAGCTGTAGCTGCCGCCGTCCAGGAAGCCCTTGCGCTGCAGGAAGTAGATGAACATCAGCCGGTTCAGCAGCACGGACGCGTACCAGCGGCGGTCCCGCTCGTCCGGGATCCCCTCGATCAGCTCCACGAAGGCGAGGTGCTGCTCCTGGAACTCGCGATAGAACCTGCGGGTGACGCGCTCCACGTCCAGCGAGTCCGCCAGCCGCCGCGCCACCTGCACCACCGGCACGTTGCCCTCGGCGTCCAGCTCGCCCAGCTCCACGAACATCCCGCTGATCTTGGAGAGGAACAGGTCCCCCGCCTGACCCCGCACGTACAGGTGCTCGCGGGGGAAGAGCCTGGCACCGTCGCGCTTGGCCCAGAACCAGAGCGACTGGGTGCGCGCCGGGTCCACGAAGATAAGCAGGTTCTCGTGGTGCAGCCGGGCGATCTCGCGGTGGATGGCGGCGCGGGTCCTGGCGTCCGGGATGCCGCCCTCCGCCTCGATCTCGATCACCGCCACGCCGCCCAGCTCCGCCACGTGGCGCCGCGTGTAGGCGGTGCCGTCCACCGCGGCGGGTTCGGGGCGGTTGCTCCGCGGCCGGTTCCACCCCAGCTCCTCCACGAACAGGTCGCGGAAGGTGAAATCCTGCAGGTGCTGGCGGGTGCGGGCGGTGTCGATGGCCATGGGCTGGATTCAGTAGGGGGCGGCCGTGATGTCGGTCCGCGAGAAATCTTCGCCCACGAACAGCAGCGGCTCGCCGAGCGCGCGTGCGAGCGCGTAGGAAAAGCAGTCGCCGAAGTTCAGGCCCGCTGGGTGGCGCCCCTTGCCGAAGCGGCGGTAGGCATCGCGGGCGATTTCGGCGTGCTCGCGGGAAAACGGTACGATTTCTACACTGAGCCGGTAGAGGAGCCGATCGAGCCGGTGCTCGCCCTCTTCTCCGAGACGCTTATGCGTCACAATCCCGGCCTCCACCAGCGATGCGGTGGAAAGGCGCGTAGATGAGCTTGTCTCCAGCACAGTGAGCAGGCGCGGCGCCAATGGCTCGCGCAACAGCATGGCGATCAGAACCGAAGTGTCGACTACCACGCTCAGGTGGGTAGTCCGTTTTCGTCGTACCCGATGATCTCGTCTGGAGTCCGATCGTCGAGTACCGGCAAACGCGCCACCTCCTCTTGGATGCGGCGGATGTCTTCCCGCAACTGGTCGAGATCGCCCTTGTGCCCCGTTTCGCGTACGAGCCGATCTCGCAGTGCTTCGGTCACTGCCTGCGTCAAGCTCTCGCCGGTGGTCCGTGCCAGCTCGCGGGCCAGGCGCTCGGTTTCGGGGTTTTTGATACTCAGCGCCATGATGTGCTCCTGTTTGACTGGTGAGGTAGAAATATGCTGATGTTCTACCTTGCCGACAATGCCGCCGGGCTCAGCCGCCGGAATCGCGCAGCCCCAGCGAGCAGATGATCTGCGGCTCGCGCTCCTGCTCCTCCTCATCCACGATGCTGAGGCGGTCGTCCTCTCGCAACGCGATCACCAGTTCGGCGAGCTGCGCGTCATCGATGCCGCTGCGGAGCTGCCGGTTCAGCGTGTCCGTGGCGGCGGAGCGCAGCGGGTAGCGATACACGTCGTCGATGGCGCGGGCCAGCTCCGCCGTCTCCATCAGCGTGCCGCGCACCTGCTCGGCGTGCCGTTTCAGACGCTCGTAGATGCGGAAGCGAGCCCCCGAGGGGCGCCCCAGCTGCCCGCCCGTGGCGGCGCTCTCGGCGACGATCGCTTCCACGCCGCCGCGCACCAGCTCGTGGTGACGGCGAGCGTGCGGCAGGGCGGGCGTATCGGGCTCACAGCGGGCCATCGCCAGGATGCGGAGCTGGGACTGCGTGACCGTCCTGCCTTCCCCGTCCACCCAGGCGAGCGCGTCGTTGTCATCCGCGGTGCGCATGTAGAGCAGCACGCCCTCCGGTTCGGCGTCGGTGCCCGCATGGGCGCGGGCGGAAAGCACCACGTTGGGCAGCTCCTCGATGGTTTTCCGCAGCGATGGGTCCGCGTCCGTCGCGTTCTTCCAGATCTGGTACGCCTCGGACGCCAGGTCCACCTCACCGTCCAGGGCGCCGTCGCCGTCCAGGATGCCGGCGTTCTCGTTGTACAGATCAGCGAGCGACTCGGCCGCCTCTTCATGTTCAAAGAACACCTCGTCCGTGCCCACCACCTCCGCGTTCTGGCGCAGGCGCTGCGAAACCCGCCCGCGCAGCCGGATGATGCGCTCCAGTCCCTCGGCGGAAGGAACGAATAGGCGAAGATGGTGTCGGCGCGCTGGCCGATGCGGTCCACCCGCCCGGCGCGCTGGATCAGCCGGATGATGGCCCAGGGAAGGTCGTAGTTGACGACGACGTGGCAGTCCTGCAGGTTCTGCCCTTCGCTGAGCACGTCCGTGGCGATCAGCACCCGCAGCTCTTCCGCAGTAGATACCCGGTCCCGCTTGCCGTTGCTCTCCGGGCTGAAGCGCCACACCAGCTCCGTGGGGTTCTCCGAATCGCCGGTGATCGCCGCGAAGCGGGTGAGGCCGCGCGCCCGGAGCTGCTCGCTCAGGTAATCCACCGTGTCGGCGAACTGGGTGAAAACGAGCACCTTGTCGCGCGGCCGCTCCTCGGTGAGCAGCCGCACCAGCGCGTCCAGCTTCGCGTCTTGCGCGGGCTCCCAGGCGCCGAAGCCGTTCAGTAGCTCAAGAACCATGTCCGCGTCGGCCTGGAGGTCCCGCCGCAGCTGCTCGGTAAAGAGCGAGGGACGCAGCCAGGTGAAGCGCCGTGCATACTGCCCGTGGTACAGGTCGTACAGCACGGCGGCGCGGCGGCGGTATCCCGCCTCGGCGTCGAGCGGAGCTGTGTCGTCGCCATCTCCGCTCTCTCCCTGGGCAAAGAGCGGCTCCAACTCCGCGTCGCTTTCGCCGCTCACCAGGTCCAGCAGATCCGCGCCCTTGGTGCCGAGCGGCAGATCGAGCCCGTGCTCGATGGCGTGTAGAAACACGAAGTTGCGGAGCGCATGCCGTTCCAGCGACTGCAGAAAGGCCGGGCCGCCGCTTTCCAGCCGCTTGAACAGGTTGGTCCGCGAAAAGCCGATCAGGCGCTTGCCCGCGCGCCCGAGCCCTGCCAGCACCTTCGCCTCCGCCGCGTTCGGGGCCGCATCGGGGCTGGAGCGCTCGTAGTTGCCGAGTCCGTAGCGCGGCAGGGCGAGTCCGCTGATCGTGCCCACCACGGCATCCGAGTACAGCCGGGCGTACGGATCCGCCGGGTCGCGCGGGTCCGCCCGGAACTTGCGGGTGAGCGGCTGCCGCACGGGGAAGTAGCTGCGCGTCCCGTCCGCGAGCGTCAGGTAGCGGCGCCCCCGCTCCTCGTCCAGCTCCGTGTAGTGGGCCTGGATGAAGCCGCGGGTGCGGCGCACCATGTAGCGGCGCATCAGCTCGCGCCAATCGTCCGGGTGCTCGCTCTTTTCGAAGGCGGGCAGAGTGCTGACGCCGCACTGGTGGCGCCGCACGAACTCCAGCTCGCCGATCTCTTCCAGCTGCCGCTCGGGCCGGATCCCCAGATTCTCCTCCGGCGCCACGAACAGGCGGAGCTGCGAGCCGAGGTCCAGATGGCTCTTGTTG
>JALZKG010000136.1 GCA_030859365.1 Gemmatimonadota bacterium | reverse complement strand
GCCCTCGCCCGCCTCCCCGACGGCCCGCGGAGGGCGACGGAGCGGCTGGACGACGGCAGCGTGCTCCGCGTCTGCTTCGAGATCCGCGGCGACCGCGCGACGGTGGATTTCGCGGGCTCCGCCGGGGTCCACCCGGGCAACCTGAACGCCACGCCCGCCATCGTCCGCAGCGTGGTGCTGTACGTCCTCCGTCTGCTGGTGAACGAGCCGCTCCCGCTGAACGAGGGGTTGATGCGCGCCGTCGACCTGCTCATCCCCCCCGGGATCCTCAACCCGCCGTTCCCCGACGATCCGGCGGAGTGCCCCGCCGTGGTGGGCGGCAACACCGAGGTCAGCCAGCGGCTCGTCGACGCCCTGCTGCACGCGCTCGGAATCGCGGCGGGGAGTCAGGGGACGATGAACAACACGCTGTGGGGGAACGCGCGCTTCGGCTTCTACGAGACGGTGTGCGGCGGGACGGGCGCGGGGCCGGGTTGGCACGGGGCGAGCGCCGTCCACTCGCACATGACCAACACCCGCATCACCGACGCGGAGGTGATGGAGGCGCGCTACCCGGTGCGGGTGGAGCGCTTCGCGGTGCGCGCGGGGTCCGGCGGGGCGGGTCGGTGGCTGGGCGGCGACGGAGCGGTCCGGGAGGTGACCTTTCTGGAGCCGATGTCGCTGTCGCTGCTCACCCAGCACCGCACCGAGGGTCCGTACGGGATGGAGGGCGGAGAGCCCGGCACGCCGGGGCGGCAGCGGGTGGTGCGCGCGTCGGGCGAAACGCTCGAGCTGGGCGCGGTGGACGGCTGCGAGGTGGTAGCCGGGGACCGGCTGATCCTGGAAACGCCGGGCGGCGGAGGGTGGGGAGTCAGGGCGAAGAGCAGCACACGGGCGGGCTCGCCGCCGCGATACCGCTCACCGTAGGAGCCTGAGAGCCGCGTTGGTGTCCTCCAGATCGAAGTGCTCTGGATCGAACTCTCGCCCCACCCACTCCAGCATCTCCTCATGCTCCGGATGCGTCTCGTCCCCGATGGTTCCCAGGAACTCCGCGTAGCCCCACACGCCGCCGACGTCCTCCGGTGGGCATGCTCGTCGCCCGGTCAGACACACCGGGTACCGTGCTCCAGGCTCGGTCGGAAGCACCTTTTCGAGGAGCACCACGTGCTCCCACCCGTCCCCGAAGTCATATTCGTAGATGAACTTGTCCTTCTCTCCGCGGACGATCTGGTGCAGCCGAGCCCGCCGCTCGCTCTTGACATCGAGATCGAACGCCGGATCGGGTTCACCGTAGATCTCGCCATCCACGACGAACTGGTGCAGGTGCGAATCGGTCCACCCCATCACCGTCTGAAGCACCCGATGCAGCTTGTGCAACGTGATGTCGGCGGGTAGCTGCACTCTCCGCCAGATCGGGGGCTTGCTGTCCCGCAGGGTGACCTTGAGCTGATAGATCGGAGCCTGGCTCTGCTTCCTGAATGCGGGCATTGCTTTTCTTCGCGTGGATGTCGGCACGGGCGTGCGGCCTGTCCTTCCCGCGTTTACCGGCCCTGCGAACCCGTCGTCGGCAGACGCCTCGAAGTCCTTCGGCTGCATCATAGATCGGGGCTATGAACCGCACAAGCTCACACCTTCGACGCAGACGGTTCACGATGATGCGGCCCCGCCGCCCGGGATTGCGCCGGGTTCGCCGCATGCGTCTCTTGTGCGGATGCCCACCCGCTCCACCACGCTCCAGGCGCGTCCGTGAAGCGCCTCGCCAGCGTCCTCTTCTGGGCGGTGATCGCCGCCGCGTTTATAGGTCCCGGCACGGTGACCACCACCGCCTCCGCGGGCGCGGCGCACGGCTACGCCCTGCTCTGGGCGTTGGTCTTCGGGACGCTGGCCACGGTGCTGCTGCAGGAGGCGAGCGCCCGCATCACCGTGCTCTCGGGGCGCAACCTGGCGGAGGCGATCCGCGACCGCTTCGGCGGCGGAGCGCTGGGGCTCCCGGTGCTGCTGCTGGTGCTGGGCGCCATCGTGCTGGGCAACGCCGCCTTCGAGGCCGGCAACATCCTGGGTGCGGCGGCGGGAGCCGAGCTCGCGACGGGGATCTCTCCGCGCGCGCTGACCCCCGTGATCGGCCTCCTCGCCGCCGCGACCCTCTGGGTGGGGACGCCACGCGGGGTGGCGCGTGGACTGAGTGTCGCCGTCGCGGTGATGGGGATCGTGTTCTTCGCGGCGGCGTGGCTGCTCGGGCCGCCGGTGGGACCACTGTTCGCCGGCAGCTTCGTTCCGACGCTCCCCCCCGGGTCCACGCTCCTGGTCCTCGGGCTCATCGGCACCACCGTGGTTCCCTACAACCTGTTTCTCGGCTCCGGGATCGCGGGCGGGCAGACGCTGACGGAGATCCGCTTCGGGATCACCGTCGCGGTGGTGCTCGGCGGGATCATCTCCATGGCGATCCTGGTGGTCGGGACGGCAGTGTCGGGCCCGTTCGGCTTCCCCGCGCTCGCCGCCGCGCTGTCGGCGCGCCTGGGAGCGTGGGGCGGGCCGCTCTTCGCGTGGGGACTGTGCGCGGCGGGATTGTCCTCCGCCATCACCGCGCCGCTCGCCGCGGCGATCACCGCCCGCAGCCTTTTCGACGGGGGGAGCGGGCGGTGGGACCATCGCTCCTGGCGCTACCGGGGCGTGTGGATGGGGGTGCTGGGGGTGGGCGTCGGCTTCGGGCTGGCGGGGGTGCGCCCCATCCCGGTGATCCTGCTGGCGCAGGCGCTCAACGGCGTGCTGCTCCCCTTCGCGGCCGTGTTTCTGCTGCTTGCGACGAATGATAGCACGCTGCTCGGCGAGCGGGGAATCAACGGCCCGGTTCGCAACGCGCTGATGGGCGCGACCGTTGCAGTGACGACCGTGCTCGGCGTCGTCGGAGTGCTCCGTGCGGGTGCCGCCGCCGCCGGCCTCCCCGCGCCGGGAGAAGGATTGCTCCTGGGGGTAGCGGCGGTGGTGGCCACGGTGTTATGCGTTCCCCTGGCTCGACGAATCATGCGAAAAGGAGATCCCCAGTGAACCTGTATTCACGTGTGTTGCACGGCTCGTGGCTGGCGGCTGTCAGCTTGTTGCTCGCGGTCCAGCCCGCACCCGCCGCCGCGCAGGCGAGTGCCCCCCTGACCGCCGAGATCGACCGGCGTGCGAGCGAGGTGGAATCCAGGGTGGTTGCCTGGCGGCGGGACATTCACCAGCACCCGGAGCTGAGCAACCGGGAGACCCGTACCGCCAAGCTGATTGCCGATCACCTGCGCGGCCTCGGCATGGAGGTGCGGACCGGGGTGGCCCACACCGGCGTGGTGGGGGTGCTGCGCGGTGGGAAGCCCGGAAAGGTGGTGGCGCTCCGCGCCGACATGGACGCGCTCCCGGTCACCGAGCAGGTGGACCTCCCCTTTGCCTCCAGGGTGCGGACCACCTACAACGGACAGGACGTCGGGGTGATGCACGCCTGCGGACACGACACCCACGTGGCCATGCTGATGGGGGTGGCGCAGGTGCTCGCGGGGATGCGTCAGCAACTCCCAGGGACGGTGAAGTTCATCTTCCAGCCGGCAGAGGAAGGACCGCCTCCGGGCGAGGAGGGTGGCGCGGCGTTGATGGTGAAGCAGGGGGTGCTGCAGAACCCGCGTCCCGAAGCCATCTTCGGGCTGCACGTCGGGGTGCAGCCGCAGCCGGTGGGGACCATCTCCTACCGCCCCCTGGGCTTCATGGCGGCCGCGGACATGATCCGCATCGTGGTGCGAGGGCGGCAGACGCACGGCGCCGCACCCTGGGGCGGCGTGGACCCGATCGTGGTCAGCGCCCAGATCGTCAATGCGCTGCAGACCATCCCCAGCCGTCAGGTGAACCTGACCACTGCGCCGGCCGTGGTCACCATCGGCAGCATCCAGGGTGGAGTGCGCAACAACATCATTCCGGACACGGTGGTGATGCTGGGGACCATCCGCACCTTCGACGCCGCCATGCAGAAGGACATCCACACGCGGGTTCGCCGCACCGTGGAGATGATCGCGCAGAGCGCCGGCGCCACCGCCGAGGTGGAGATCACGCGCAGCACGCCGGTCACGTCCAACGATCCCGCGCTCACGGAGCGGATGGTCGGCACACTCCGGCGGGTGGCGGGTGCCGAGAGCGTCAAGCTCGCCCCCGTCACCATGGGCGCCGAGGATTTCGCCGTGTACCAGCAGGAGATTCCGGGCCTCTTTTTCTTTCTCGGCGTGGTGCCGGAGGGGCAGGACCTGACCCGGGTGGCAGCCAACCACTCACCCCAGTTCTTCGTGGACGAGGCGGCGCTCCCGGTGGGTGTGCGTGCGATGGCCCACCTGGCGGTGGACTACCTGTCAGGGCGGTAGGCGGCCAAACCCCCGCCTGCCGGGCCTCTCAGCCCCAGCGCGGCTGCTCCGTCCGGGCTGATCCCCAGCGTGAGCTTGGCGCACAGCTCGTGCGTCAGCATCGCGTTGGCGGGGTGGATGCGGCCGAGCCGGGCGTCGCGGAAGAGCTGCTCGAAGGGGCCCTTTTTGAAGATCCCGAACCCGCCCGCGAGGTCCAGCCCCTTGTCGACTACGCGCCACGAGCTTTCCACGGCGTGATACTTGGCGGCTAGGATCTTGATGACCCACCCCGCGCCGTGGTCCACGCCGCCACCCACTCCTGCGCGACCTGGTTCCAGGTGCGGACCGACCCCTTCCAGTTCGAGCACCATCTCCGCGACGCCCTGCTGGACGCCGGGGTGATAGGCCATGGAGCGGGAAACGCCGAGTGAGGTCTTCTTTTTCACCGTCTCCACGGTCAGGTCAAGCGCGCGCTGGGCCATTGCGCAGTAGATGTTGCCGAAGCCCATTAGCGCCCAAGCGAAGATGCCGAGCACGTCCCAGCTTTCCTTGCTGCTGTACCCTTCGCTGTCCCGCGGCATGAAGGCGTGCACGATCTTGGGGGCCTGCGGGTCGCTGGTGTCCATCCCGCCGAGGATTCGCCATTGAAGGATGACCAGCACCGCTCCTGTCCCGTGATTTTCTTGGCGGATTTCAGGTAAGCTGCTCTAAGTAGTCGCCGTAGCCCACGCCGTCTTCTTTCAAAGACTCTGTTTCACCGAAGGTGAGGTCTTCACCTTCCATGAAAAGCTCCTCACCTTCCTGATGCTGCTGGACGGTTTTGCCCATTGCGCCTTCCACCAGGTCCAGCAGGGCCTGCTTTCTTCGTTGGTAGAACCGGGCGAAATCATCCGCGCGCATCGCGTCGGGGGCGATCCGGTGGGACTCCAAAATACGATCCATCTGCGAATCGTCGAGGCGAACGTTGGGATGGCTCTGAAGCGCACGCAGGTACTCGGACGGTGCCCGACCTCCGATCATCCGGTTGGCCTTGTAGGAAATCGGCGCTTTGTTGATGATCGAATCGTACACAGCACGCTTGATCCCCTGCCGTTCACACCATGCGCGCGGGAAAAGGTGGTGAATGTCGAGGGCGACCTCCTCCTGGTCCAGCTCACGGATGCTGGCCTTCCAGAAGAAGTCTTCGGCTCCCTCGCGCAGAACCAGCGTGCTGAGCCCTTTGTAGGCCGCGCTCACGCGGGTGCGGAGCGTATCCAGCCTGCCGGGTTGGAAAGCCGCCTCGTAAACCCGCTGTGTAAATTTGTTGCTGTAAAAAGGAGGTAAGCGGTTGCAAGACGGGCCACGGCCCCTTCGATTGAGGTGAATCGCCAAACCCACACTCAAACGAAGGAGAGACCGTGACCCGTACCAGAGAA
>JALZKG010000255.1 GCA_030859365.1 Gemmatimonadota bacterium | reverse complement strand
TCGATGTCGCGCCCCCGGAACGCGGAGGGCGCGTGCTGGAGATCGCGGTTTGAGATCCATCTCCGGCAAGGAGCTCTGCCGGGTTTTGGAGCAGCACGGCTGGTCCTTGCTGCGCGTTCAAGGCAGCCATCACATCTATGGCAAGCCCGGCAACCCGGCGCGCCTCTCCGTGCCGGTCCATGGAAGTCAGGATCTGAAGCTCGGCCTGCTCCGTCACCTGCTGCGGGTGGCCGCGCTCACCGAAGCCGACCTGTAGACCCATGAAGGAAAGCGACGTTGAACTCGGGGCGATGGGCTGGCTGCAGTCGCTCGGCTACGGGCTTGCAGCCGGTCCTGAGTTCTCGCCTGACCACCCGGGCAGCAAGCGGGCCGACGCCGGCGAGACGCTGCTCGCCGGCCGGTTGCGACGCGCGTTGGCGCAGTTGAACCCCGCGCTGCCCCGCGACACCGTCGAACAGGTGGTGCGCGTCGTCTCGCGCCCGCCGCACCCCACGCTGGTCCAGAACAACCGCTGGTTCCACCGGCTGCTCACCGACGGCGTCGAGGTCGAGTACCGCGATGCAAAGAGCGGCGAAACGCGCGGCGGCCGCACCCGCCTGGTGGATTTCGACAACCCGGCAGCGAACGATCTGCTGGTGGTCCGCCAGCTCACCGTCACCGGGCCGTCGGGCAAGGCGATCCGCCCGGACCTGACCGTGTTTCTGAACGGGCTGCCCGTCGCCGTGATCGAGCTCAAGGACCCCGCGGATCCCCGCGCCGACCTCGGCGTCGCCATCGACCAGCTCGAGCGGTACATGCGGACCGCGCCGGAGCTGTTCGTGCCGAACCTGGTGCTCGTCGCCTCCGACGGCTTGCTGACGCGCGTCGGCTCCATCACCAGCGCCCGCAGCCGCTTCATGCCGTGGCGGCCGCTAGATGACGACGGCGGCGGCGCGCCGACGCTGGAAACGTTGATCCGCGGGCTGTTTGCACCACGCGCGTTGACGGACTATCTGCGAAGCTGCGTCGTCTTCGAGGAGGACGAGCGCGGCGAGATCGCAAAAAAGATCGCGGGCTACCACCAGTTCCGCGCGCTGCGCAAGGCGCGCGCGAGCGTGCTCGAGCAGCTGAAGCCACCCGCGGGCGACGGCGACGGGCGCGGCGGCGTGATCTGGCACACGCAGGGCTCCGGCAAGTCGCTCACCATGCTGATGCTGGCCGGCGCGCTGATCCGTGAGCCGCGGATGGCCAACCCCACGGTGGTGATGATCACCGACCGCAACGACCTGGACGACCAGCTCTTCGATACCTTTGCCGCCGGGCGCGCACTGCTGCGGCAGGACCCGGTACAGGCCGGGAGCCGGGAGCACCTGCAGGCGCTGCTGGACCGCGCCGCGGGCGGGGTGGTGTTCACCACCATCCAGAAGTTCGCCGAAGCGCACGGCGTGATCTCGGAGCGGGCCAACGTGGTGGTGATGGCCGACGAGGCGCACCGCAGCCAGTACGGCTTCGTGGAGGGCGGCGCGCGCTGGATGCGCGAGGCGCTGCCGAATGCGACCTTTGTCGGCTTCACCGGCACCCCGCTGGAGCGCGACGACCGGAACACGATTCACGTGTTTGGTGACTACGCCGACGTTTACGACATCCGCCAGGCCGTCGAGGACGGCGCCACCCGGCCGCTCTTCTACGAGTCCCGCATCGTCAAGCTGCGGGTAGACGAACAGGGTGCCCGCGTCGCCGAAAAGCGGCTCGAGTACGTCGTCAGCTCGGCCGTTGATGGCGCGCCGACGGACGAGCGGATCAGCGTGCCGTTGGAATCGCTGGTGGGGGCGCCGGAGCGCATTGCGCGGCTGGCCGCGTTCATCGTGGAGCACTGGGAAAAGCGCCGCGCCGCGATGGAAGGCAAGGCGATGGTGGTGACCATGAGCCGCGACATCGCCGCCCGGCTCTACGAAGCCATCCGCGCGCTCCGCCCGGGCTGGCACGACGCGGACGACGAGCGAGGCGCGATCAAGGTAGTGGTCACCGGCACCGCCGACGACCCCGAGCCGCTACGCAGCCACGTGCGTACCAAGGCGGCCCGCAAGCGCCTGGCCGAGCGCTTCAAGGCCCCCGCCGACGAGCTGCGGCTGGTGATCGTCGTAGACATGTGGCTGACCGGCTTCGACTGCCCGCCGGCCCACACCATGTATCTGGACAAGCCGCTGGCGGGCCACAACCTGATGCAGGCCATCGCGCGGGTGAACCGCGTCTTCGGCGACAAGCCAGGCGGCCTGATCGTCGACCTGCTCGGCCTCGCCGATCAGCTAGCCGATGCGCTCGCAACCTACAGCCAGGCGGGTGGCACCGGCGAAGCCGTCCGAAAGGTACAGGACGAGGCGGTGCCCGCCATGCAGGGCGCCTTCGAGAAGCTGCGCGGCTTTTTTCACGGCTGCGACTACGAACGGGCGCTGGACGCCGCACCGCGGGAGGTTCTGCCGGTCTACCTGCGGGCCGTAGACCACGTGCTCGGGCAGACGGACGGCTGGAACCGACTGCGCACGCTGGTCAAGGAGTTGTCGGCCGCGTTCGCGCTCTCGGTGCCGCGGCCGGAGACGGAGATCATCGCGCCGCACCTGGCCTTTTTTCAACGAACCGCCGCCATGATCCGTAAGCGGCTGGCGGACGACGAGGGCGTGGCGGGCAACGGCCGGCGGCGCGACATCGAGGCCGCCGTGCGCCAGGTCATCGGCGGCGCGGTCGGAGCGGACGAGGTGATCGACCTGTTCGCGGCCGCCGGGCTGGAGACAGCGCGGCTCGACATCCTGAGCGATGAGTTCCTGAGCCGGGTGGCGGCGCTGGAGCAGAAGAATCTGGCGCTGGAAACGCTCCGCAAGCTCTTGAACGATCAGATCCGCCTCACGGAACGGACCAACATCGTCCAGAGCCGGAGGTTTCGCGAGGCGCTGGAAGCCGCCATGCTGCGCTACACCAACAAGGCGATCAGCACCGCCGAGATGATCGCGCGGTTGATCGACCTGGCGAAGCATCTGCGGGAGGCGCAGCAGCACGGCAAAGAGCTCGGCCTGAGTAGCGAGGAGACCGCGTTCTACGACGCTCTGGCGGAGAGCCCGTCCGCGCGGGAGGTGATGCAGAGCGATACCCTGCGGCTGATGGCCCGCGAGCTGACCGAGATGGTCAAGAAGATGCCGAGGCTGGACTGGGCGCAGCGCGAGTCGGTACGGGCCAATCTGCGGCGCAACGTCCGGCGCCTGCTGGCGAAGTACGGCTATCCGCCGGATCTGGCTGAAGGCGCGACGCAGCTCGTGCTGCGGCAGGCCGAACTCTCGACGGCGAACGGGGAGTAAGCAAGTGGTTCTTTGAGCCGAAGGGCGAGGGCACGCGCGTGCGGAGGGAGGAGTCGTTCAACGGGTCGCTCGCGCGCGCTCCTGCGGGCCCGCAGATATTTTCGGCTGCGGGGTAGCTGCGACAGCTACCGCAGCGTGTATCTCGCCTCCAGCTGCACCATCTCCCCCGGGCCGAGCAGCGCCACGGGGAGGATCCGCCCCCACCGCTCCGTCGCGTCGTCGGAGAGCAGGGGGCGCAGCCCGTTCTGTTCGGCGAAGACGTTTTCGAACACGCCGTCCGCGGCAGCCGGGTCTCCCAGCCCGAGCAGGTATTCGCCGATCTCCATCCGAATGTCGTCGCTGTCGGTCGCGGCGGCCATCAGGCGCAGGCGCCTGGAAGTGAGCCGATCCTGCCGGGTGGCGTTTGCGGCCCTGACGTAGTCGGCCAGGTCGCGCTCGGCATCGTCGAAGAGTCCGTTGGCGAGCGAGATCGAGGCGAGGGTGGCGCGGGTTCGGATCACCCAGGGGGCGAAGCGGATCACCTTGCGGCACAGCGCGGGTGCGGCGTCCAGCAGCCCGGCCTGCAGGTACAGGTCGATGGCGCGTCCGAAGTTGGTGAGCGCGCGGTGCGGCTGTCCCTCGCGCAGGCAGAGGTCGCCGGCGCGGTTGAAGAGCTCGGCGGTGCGGTGGCCGGCTTCCGCCCGGGCGTCCCGCTCCATCCCCAGGATCTCCCGGTGCATCCGCCGGGCGTGCTGGGCCTCCGCCGCCTCCCGCAGCCGGTCTCGCAGATGTCGGAGCACGATCTCTTCCGAGCCCCTACGTCCGGACCCGCGCCAGGAGGACCACCGCTCCCAGAAAAAAGAGCAGGTTCGGCCCCCACGCGGCGAGCAGCGGGTCCATCCACCCGCTCGACCCCGCCGCCTTGCCAACGCGGAACAGCATCAGGTACACCAGCGTGATCGCCAGGCTGATCCCTACACCGTACGCTGCGCCGCCCCGCTCCGTGCTCGTCGCGAGCGGCGCACCGAAGAGAACGATGACCAGCACCGCCAGGGGGAGCGCGATCTTCTGGGCGCGCTCGGTGCGCAGGGGGCGCGCGTCGCCCCCGGAGCGCTCGATGGCGCTGATGAAGCGGGAGATCTCCGTGTAGCGCATCTCCTCCGCCTCGAGAGGCTCCGCCAGCAGATCCTCCGGCGTTTCCCGGAAGGCGGGGCGCTGCAGCGACGCGAAACCGAAGGTGCGCTCGGCCCCTTCTTCCGTGAGGTAGCGGATGTACCCTTCTTCCAGCTTCCAACCGGCGCCTTGCGTCCACGTGGCCCGGCTCGCCGTGCCGTGCATCGAAGACCGGTCGGCGGCGGGCGGCTGCTCCAGCACCACCTCGGTCATGGTGCCCTCGGCGGGGTCCAGCCGGCGCACCGAGAGAAACTTGCCATCCTCGGTCTGGAAGACGAAGTCGGAGCGCATCCCCGTGTGCCGGGTCGGGCTTTCCCGCAGCGTTTCCGCCCGCAGCCGGTTGGTGACCGGCACCACCTCGCCAAGCGCGAGCGCGACCCCGGTAAGCAGGACCGCGAGGACCAGGATCGGTGCGAGCAGCCGGTAAAAGGAGATCCCCGCCGCCTTGGCGGCGCTGATCTCCAGGTGTGCGGTCATCCCCCCGATGGTGAACACCGTCGCCACCAGAGCGGCAATGGGGAAGGCGTACTGGACGAAGAGCGGGAGCTGGTACAGGTAGGCGAGCGCGACTTCGCCCGTGCCGAGCCCCCGGTCCAGGTACCGGTCGAGGTTGTCGGTCACGTCGGTCACCACGAAGAGGAGCGGCAGCCCCAGCACCAGCCCGATGAAGGTGGCGAGAAACTGGCCCGCCACGTAGCGGTCGAGGAGCTTCATGCCGCCTCCGCGGGGATGCCGCGCCGCACCCGGGGGATCCGCCGCAGCCTCCGCCCCAGCCTCTTGGGGATCTCCATCCAGCCACCGCCCCGGCTGGTGCCGGTCTCCCGACCGAGGTGGGAGACCCCGACGAGCCCCAGACCGGTCATGATGATGTTCATCCCCCACATGGCCAGCGTGGGGTGCACGTACCCCTTGTCCGCGAGGGTTTCCCCGCCGATCAGGCCGACGTAGTACAGGGCGAAGATGCTCAGGCTGAAGGCGATGGTCATCCCGAGCCCCCCCTGGGGAAAGCGCATGGCGAGCGGGGCGCCGATCAGGACGAAGACCAGCGTCGCGAAGGCGATGGAGAACTTCTTCTGCACCTCCACCTGGAACTCGCGGATCTGCCGCTCTAGACTGGAGGAGCGCGACGCGGCGGAGCGCAGCGTCCCGGCCACGCTCTCCGCCTGCTGCGCCGGAGTGGCGGCGGCGGAGGTGGCCTCGTCCGCGTCCGGGGTGGCAGTGCCCAGAACCCGGTCCAGGTCTGCCTGGGCCGCCGAAGCGGTTTCCTGCCGCACCTGTGCCAGCTCGGTGTGCAGCGTGTCGATCCGCCCCTGCAGCATCGCCACGCTCATCTCGCGGTCCCCGCGATAGCCGGAGCCGCCCTGCAGCTCCAGCGTGTTGCCGACGCCTTCGCGGCGAAGCATCTGCTGCTCGAAGCCGAGCCGCTGAAAGGAGGCGGGGTTGTCGAAGTCGACCTCCCGCAGGTGGCCGTCGAAGAGGCGGAGCAGAAGGTCCGTGCGCCCCTCGCTGAACGCCATTCGCCCCGAATCCGCGTAGATGGTGCGGGCGACGCGCGGGTTCCCCACGTCGTAGATGGTCACGTCCCACAGCCGGTTGGTGGCCGCGTCGATCCGCCCCGCGCGCAGGTAGAAGCTGGTCCGCCCGTCCTGCGAGGGGATCGTGTTGATGGTCCCTTCGCGCAGCACCAGCATCGGCGACTTGCGGCCGATGTCCACCATCAGCTGCCGCAGCTCGTAATTGGTTTCCGAGAGCACCTGGTCGTTGAACCAGACCATGGCGCTGGTGATCAGCGCGGCGGCGGCGAACAGCGGAAGGAGAAGCCGCTTCAGGTCGATCCCGCTCGCTTTGAGCGTCGCGATCTCGTTGTCCGCCGTCATCTTCGCGAAGGTGTACAGCACCGAGACCAGCACGGCCATCGGCAGCGTCAGCGCCACGTTGGCCGGGAGGAACAGGAGGAAGAAGCGGCCGATCACCTCAAGGGGGAGCCCCTTGCCGGCCAGGTTCGCCATCTCCTTCGCGAGGGTGTTGATCAGCAGCACGCCGGTCAGCGCCCCGAACGCGAACAGAAAGGGGCCGAGGTGTGCCCGCAGCAGATAGCGGGTGAGGATTTTCATGACGCGTGGATCCCGCCCTTGCCGAAAAGGGGAAGCGCTGCAATATATTTCGCGACAATAACTCGAACAAGGCGCGGCCGCCGTCGCGTGGCATTCTCCGCACTCCCCTGGTACCAATGCCCTTCCCGTGCCGTTCCGTCGTCGTGGCGCTTGCCGTGGGGCTGCTCGCCCCCCTTCCCGCCCGGGCGGAGGAAGCTTCTTCCGGCGATACGCTACGCGCACCCGAGTTTCGCGCGGACGCGGCGTGGGAGCTGCTGCTGCGGCAGGTTGCCTTCGGTCCCCGCGTTCCCGGCACGCCGGGACACGCGGCGCAGCTCGCGTGGATGCGCTCCCATCTGGCCGAGCGCGCGGACACGGTGGAGGTGCAGGCCTTTTCGCACCGCACCCGGGGGGGCGAGATCCTGGCGCTGCGCAACGTGTTCGCCCGCTTCCGTCCGGAGCTGCGCGACCGGCTGCTGCTCGTCGCCCACTGGGACACCCGCCCCCGCTCCGACGAGGCGCCGCGTCGCATGGACCGGGCGCTGCCTGTCCCCGGCGCCAACGACGGGGCGTCCGGGGTGGCGGTTCTGCTGGAGATGGCCGACCTGCTGCGCCGCGCTCCGCCCCCGCTGGGTGTGGATCTTCTGCTGGTGGATGGGGAGGACTTCGGCCCCGGTGACCGCGACATGTACCTGGGCTCTCGCTTCTTCGCCGCCAATCTCCCCGCCGGTTATGCGCCGCGCTATGGAATCGTGCTCGACATGGTGGGCGACCGCGATCCCCGTTTTCCCGTGGAGCGGCACTCCGCGCGGCTGGCGCCGGAGGTGGTGGGGCAGATCTGGGGGCTCGCGCACCAGATGGGGTGGAGCGAGCTGTTTCCGTACGCCCGCGGTCCGGCGCTGACGGACGACCACCTGCCGCTCAACCGCGCGGGGATCCCCACCGTGCTGATCGTCGACTTCGACTACGGCCCTCGCAACCGCTTCTGGCACACCCAGGAAGACGTTCCGGAGAACACCAGCGCGCGGACCCTCGGCATCGTCGGCGCCCTGATCGCCGAGCTGATTCGCCGCGGGGGCTGAACCGTGCAGATCAGCTCGGTCGAGCGCACCGCACTCGGTGTCGTGGCGCTGATGCTTTCTCTCGGCACCGCGGCTCGCACCTTCGCGCCGGGTCCGTCGGCGCCAGTGTGGCAGGAGACCGCCGCCGACTCGTCCGGGGCGACGCTCCCGGGGCGCGTCGCCGAAGAGGCGGCCCGGGAGGAGCGCCGCTCGCTCCCCCTCGGTCGGGGCGAACGGATCGACCCCAACACCGCGTCGGCGGACGAGCTGGACCGCCTTCCGCGCGTCGGCCCGGCTCTGGCCACGCGTATCGTGGAGTGGCGCTCCGCCCATGGTCCCTTCGCCACTCTCGCC
>JALZKG010000193.1 GCA_030859365.1 Gemmatimonadota bacterium | reverse complement strand
GGAGTGGGGAGCGTGTTCTCCTTCACGCTCCCCGACGCGTAACTCCCGGCGGAATCCCCGTTCCCACCCGGTCAGTCACCAACGGATGCCGCGGGCGCCTCCTCCGCCAGGTAGATCTCACTCCCCTTCTCCCGAAACTCCCGTGATTTGCCCTGCATCCCGGCCTCCGCGGCGGCTCGGATCTCCTGCGTGATCTTCATGGAGCAGAACTTCGGCCCGCACATGGAGCAGAAGTGCGCCACCTTGGCCCCCTCCGCCGGCAGCGTCTCGTCGTGGAAGGCGAGCGCGGTCACGGGGTCCAGCGACAGGTTGAACTGGTCGCGCCAGCGGAAGTCGAAGCGCGCTTTGGAGATCGCATCGTCCCACTCCTGCGCGCGGGGGTGGCCCTTCGCCAGGTCCGCCGCGTGCGCGGCGATCTTGTACGTGATCACCCCCGTCTTCACGTCGTCGCGGTTGGGCAGCCCCAGGTGCTCCTTGGGTGTCACGTAGCAGAGCATGGCGGTGCCGTACCAGCCGATCTGCGCCGCGCCGATCGCGCTCGTGATGTGATCGTACCCCGGGGCGATGTCCGTCGTGAGCGGCCCCAGGGTGTAGAACGGCGCCTCCTCGCACCACTCCAGCTGCTTCTCCATGTTTTCCCGGATCAGGTGCATGGGGACGTGCCCCGGCCCCTCGTTCATGGTCTGGACGTCGAACTCCCAGGCGATGCGGTTCAGTTCGCCCTGCGTGCGCAGCTCCGCGAACTGCGCCTCGTCGTTGGCGTCGCGGATGGAGCCTGGCCGCAGCCCGTCCCCCAGCGAGAAGCTCACGTCGTACGCCCGCATGATCTCGCAGATGTCTCGGAAGTGCGTGTACAGAAAGCTTTCCCGGTGATGCGCCAGGCACCACTTGGCGATGATGCTGCCGCCGCGGCTCACGATCCCCGTCAGCCGGTTCGCCGTCATCGGGACGTAGCGCAGCAGCACCCCGGCGTGGACGGTGAAGTAGTCCACCCCCTGCTCCGCCTGCTCGATCAGCGTATCGCGGTAGACCTCCCAGGTCAGCTCCTCGGGGATGCCGCCCACCTTTTCCAGCGCCTGGTAGATGGGCACCGTGCCGATGGGAACAGGCGAGTTGCGAAGAATCCACTCGCGGGTTTCGTGGATGTTCTTGCCCGTGGACAGGTCCATCACCGTGTCCGCGCCCCAGAGCGTGGCCCAGCGCAGCTTGTCCACCTCCTCCTCGATGGACGAGGTGACCGCCGAGTTGCCGATGTTGGCGTTGACCTTGACCGCGAAGGCGCGGCCGATGATCATCGGCTCCAGCTCAGGGTGGTTGACGTTGGCGGGGATGATGGCGCGACCACGGGCCACCTCGCCACGCACGAACTCCGGGTCCATCCCCTCGCGCAGCGCGATGAACTCCATCTCCGGAGTGATCTCGCCGCGCCGCGCGTAGTGCATCTGGGTGACGCAGCCGGTGCCGCGCAGCGTCGGCCTCCGCAGCGACTCGGGGATCGCGGCGTCGCTGCGGCCGGGAACGGGGCGGTAGCTGCGGGCGACTTCCGCCACGTCGCCCCGGGCACGGATCCACTCGGCGCGGAGCGGGGGCAGGCCGGTGTTGACATCGATACCAGCGGGGCCGCCCGTGTCGTAGACGCGCAGGGGCGGCTCGCCGCCGGACAGGCCGATCTCCCGCATGGGGACGCGGACGCCGTGGCGGCCCTCCACGTGCACTCTGCGGGAGTTTGGAAAGGCGTCTCCGTAATCGGACGAGGCGGCGCGCGGGTCAGGTGCGATCATGGTCATCTTCTCCGATGGGAGGAAAGATGATCCGGATGGTGCGGGGCCCCGGGAGGCGCAAACGAAGTGCGCCACCCGAAGCTGGGGTGGCGCCTGTGAGAACTCCACGCGCGAGCGCTTCGGTCCTCGGTGCGACACGCCGCGCTCCCTACGCCGGTGTGATCCGGATCAGGTTCCAAGGGACTATCTCAACCCCGCGCCTCGGCGGGGTACCCCTGGCGGCTCGTACGGGCAAGATACATTCGGCGTTCTCCCCGCGCCAGCGCCAGGGTCCCGCCCATCGGGAGACCGCCCCTGCGGCTACCCTGTCCCGACGCCCTGCTCCTCCCATTCGGCGAGCACCTGCTCCAGCCGCTGCGTGTCGCGGGCCGCGCCCAGCGCGGCGAACCGCTCCCGCGCCTCCCGGAGCGTCCGAACGGCTTCCTCCTCCCGCCCCTGCGCGCGGCGCAGGGTCGCGAGGCCGCCGAG
>JALZKG010000162.1 GCA_030859365.1 Gemmatimonadota bacterium | reverse complement strand
CTTGATCCCGGCTCGCTTCGCCTGCACCAGCCGCGGCTTCTCGAAGAGCCGAATCAGCAGCAGTCCCGCGAGAAAGCCGCCGACGTGCGCCCACACCGCAACCCCGCCCTGCTCCCCGACCTCCGCTCCGAAGCTCACCAGTCCCATCGCAAGCTGGATCACGAACCAGTAGCCGAGCACGAAGAGCGCGCTCAGACGCACAAAAAAGATGGGCGGGATCCAGGTGCGAACCTTCACACGGGGGTAGAGCACGATGTACGCGCCCATGATTCCGCTGATCGCACCGCTTGCGCCCACGGCGGGGATCGAGCTGCCGGGCTCGAAAACGATGTGGGCCGCTCCAGCAGCAGCTCCGCAGATCAGGTAGAAGAGAAGGAAGCGCGAGTGCCCCATCGAGTCTTCGATGTTGTTTCCGAACACCCACAGGAAGAGCACGTTGCCGAGCAGGTGCTCCCAGCTACCATGCATGAACATCGAGGTAAAGACCGCCTCCCACCCCAGGCCCTCCCGCGCACACGCGAGGGTGACTTCGCAGGGCACGGTGCCGAACGCCGCCACCGAAGCGATTAGTGCGTTCTGCTCCCCACCCCCCTGGACCAGCAGCCACACCGCCAGGTTCGCCCCGAGGAGAAGGGCGGTTACGAAGGGTGTGATCTCGGTTGGGTTGTCGTCTTTGAGCGGGAGCACGTACGGTTCTCCAGGTGCGAGGCGGTGGCGCAGGGGCGCTCTGCAACGAACGAGCCTCGTCAGAAGGATCCGCCCGAGGCTCGGCCGGGGATCCCCCTGCCCATGAAGTCCGGAGGAACCTTGCCGCCGCGGCTCTGTACCCGGAAGCGAGGCGCTCCAATCTTTTTGCGCCGGAGGCATCGCTCGCATACCTTCCCGGCGTTCGCCGGCTACCATCTCCTTCCGCCATCTTCCAGCCACTGCCCCGTTGACCGCCCGTCTTTTTCTGGCACTGCTGCTCTGCCTCGCCGGGGCGGGCCATGTCCACGGACAGGCGGCCCCAGCGGACACCTCCGCCACCCGGACCGTCACCCCCCGCGGCGCGTTTTTGCGGTCGCTGGTGCTTCCCGGATGGGGGCAGTCGGTCATTGGCTCTCCGGGACGCGGCGCGGTGTACTTCGCGCTGGAAGGCGGAAGCCTCTGGATGGTACACAAGAGCCGTGCACGACTGAGTACCGCTCGGGAGGGTGAAAGCTCGCTTCGGGAAGCGGGTCTGCTCGGTGAAGGGGAGCGCTCCCCGTTGGCCGCGTCACGCCGGCAGCAGGTGGAGGACTGGACGACGCTGTCGGTGTTCTGGCTCTTCTTCGCCGCGGCCGATGCCTACGTGGGAGCCTACCTGATCGACTTCGACGAGAGTATCGGTGTCCTTCCCGCGCCCCGGGGAGGACTTCAGATCCGCGCCTCGGTGCCCGTAGGCGGACAACCGTGAGATCCGAAGCTCCGCTGGGGGTATTCGACTCCGGCCTCGGGGGCCTGTCCATCGCCCGGGAGATCCGGCGCCTCCTTCCCCGGGAGCGGATCCTCTATTTCGCGGACACCGCTTGGTGTCCCTACGGGGGACGCCCGGTGGCGGAGATCCGAGGCCGATCTCTCGCGGTGGGACGCGAGTTGATGGCGCGGGGGGCGAAGGCGCTCGTGGTCGCGTGCAACACGGCATCGGGCGCCGCTCTCGAAGCGCTTCGAGAGTGTCTTCCGCTCCCCGTGATCGGCACGGAGCCGGCGGTGAAGCCCGCGGTCCGCTCCAGCCGCAGTCACCGCATCGGGGTGATCGCCACCACCGCGACCGCGACGAGCCACCGGCTCGCCAGGCTGCTCCAGAACCATTGTGCCGGTGCGAGCATGGTGGTGCAGCCCTGCCCCGGCCTTGCGGACCTGGTGGAGGCGGGGGAGACGGACGGCGAACAGGTTCGGCAGCGCCTGCAGGAGCTGTTGGCTCCGCTCCGTGCCGCAGAGGTGGATACGGTTGTGCTCGGGTGCACCCACTACCCGTTCGTCCGCGACGCCATCCAGGAGGTGATGGGCCCCGAAGTGGAGCTGGTGGACAGCGGAGCAGCCGTCGCCCGGCAGACGGAGCGGGTGCTGCGTGAACGCGACCTGCTCGCCCAGGAAAGCGCGGGTGGGTTCGTTCTGCTGACCACCGGGGACATCCGGGCGGTGGGCAAGGTGGCTCGCCGCCTCTGGGGCGAGACGCTCGACGTCGAGCGGATTCAGGAAGTGGAAGGCGGGTCCTCCCAGCGTCGCAGCACCGGCGGAGCCCCCGCGGGCGGAAGCTCCAGATAACTCCAGCCGTGGAGCCAGTCGCCCGGGTTCGCGTAGAACCGGGCAGGCGCCACCTCCGCCACCACGGCCTCATGGGCGTGCCCCGCGACGACGAGGTCGAGATCCGGGCGCGCGAGGAGCCGTTCCTCCGCCCATCTGCGAATCACCTGCGCGCGGGGGTTGGTTTCCGCCGTCTCGGTCTCGATCTTTTCATCGGTGGAGGAGGCGAGCTTCGCCATCCGGCCGCCCACGTCCGGGTGCAGCGCTCGAAAGGCCGCGACGGTAACGCGATTGCGAATCACCCGCCGCAGAGCGCGATAGCCGAGATCTCCCGCACCGACTCCGTCCCCGTGGGCGACCAGGGTGCGCCGCCCCTCTATCTCCAGCTCCACGGGGCCCTGGAGCATCTCGATGCCTACATCGGACGCGAGAAAGTCGCCCGCCCACGCGTCGTGATTTCCGCCGATGAAGCGCACCGGAAGCCCGGATTCCACCACCTCCGCGAGCCGCGCAACCACCCGGAAGTGCTCGCGGAGGATCACGGTTCGGTACTCGAACCAGAAGTCGAACAGATCCCCGTTGATCAGCAGCCCGGATGCGGTCTCCGCGGCAAACCCGAGAAAGCCGCGGAACGCCCGCTCCGTGGCGGCCGGAACGGCTCCGAGGTGGATGTCCGAGACGACGAGGTAGGGCTTTGCTTGCATTGGACGGCGAAGGTAGCCGCCCTGGGAAGGCGGGCACAAGCCGCACCGCCGCGTTTGACATGGGAGCGGCACGCCGGGTAGCTTGTTCGTGGAGCACCGCCTACCCCGATCCGCCGCGGAGATGACCGAAGGGTCGATCGAGTTGCGAGTCCGCTATGCGGAAACCGACCAGATGGGTGTGGTCTACCACGCCAACTATCTCGTCTGGTGCGAAGTCGGCCGCACGGAGCTGATGCGGCAGGTGGGGCTCCCCTACGCCGACGTCGAGCGGAGCGGGGTGCGGCTCGCCGTAGCCGAGGCGTCGCTGCGCTTTCACTCCCCCGCACGCTACGACGATCCGATCCGTGTTCGCACCGTCGTGGAGGAGGTGCGAACACGTTCCGTGTCCTTTGCCTACACCGTGGAGCGGATCGCGAATGTGGCGGGGGAGCGTCTGGTTTCCGCTCGCACGACCCTGGTGGCCACCGACGAGGACGGCTCCAGCCGGTCCCTCCCGCCTCCTCTTCTGCAGCGGCTCCGCGATGCGCGCTGACCGCGGACCGGGGAGGATTTCCGCCGCTCTCGCCGCCGCTTGGATGCTCGCCGGATGCGTGGGGACCTCCGTTCGGCCGGGGGTGCCTGAACCAGTCGTGACTGAATCGGAGGCCCGCGCGGCTGCGACGCTGCTCCGGCTGGAGGACCGCCGCGAGTGGAACACCGGACTCTTCGACTCCCTCGGCGTCGATCCGAGCGCGGCCACGCGGCGCCGCACCGCGCTGACGCTTGGACGGCTGCGGGACGCGCGCGCTCTCCTCCCGCTGGTTCGCCTCCTCGCCGATGCGGACACGTCGGTCGCCGCCACGGCGGCCTTCGCGCTTGGGCAGGTGGGTGACACGGCAGCGGTGGCGCCGCTCGCCGCAGCTGCCACGCCGGCGCGCGCTCTCCACGCGCCGACCGTCGTGGGAGAAGCAGCGTGGGCGCTCGGGGCGCTGCGGACCGCAGCCGGTTACCGCGCCGTGGCGGCGCTGCTGCAGGGGCTGGATCCGTCGAGCGCTTCTCCGCTCGCCGCGGGTCCGGCCCTGCTGGCCCTGTGGCGATCTCCAGGCGCGGCCGCGGAGGTCGCTCGCTGGACGCGGGCGTCGGATCCGGATCTCCGCTGGCGCGCGGCTTATACGCTCGCCAGAGGGCCGGCCTCCCCGCTACTACGGGCGCTGCAGCCGCTGGCCGCCGACTATGACCTGCTCGTGCGCTCCTTCGCGGTGCGGGGTCTGACCGGCCCGCGGGTGGATAGCGCCGGCATCGCCCGTTCTCCGACCCTCCAGTTGCTGATCGCAGCCCTTCGTGACGGCGACTCCCGCGTGCGCGTGAACGCGGCCCGAAGCCTTGGCGGCTTTCCCGGCCCCGCCGCCGTGCAGGCGCTGCATGCGCAGCTCGGGGGGGATGCGGACGTCGCCATCGCGGCGGTGGAGTCGCTGGGGCGGATCGGCCCACCCGCGGCATCCGCCGCCCCCGCCCTACGCCAACTGGTGGCGGGGGAGGTCGCCCCCATCCAGCTCCGCGGCACGGCTCTGCTCGCGCTCACCTCCGTCGCTCCTCGTGAGGCGGAGGCGGTGCTCCCCTCCGTCGCGGCGGACTCTGCCTGGCGTCTCCGCTCGAGTGCCGCGCGTACATACGCGGCGCTCGGCTCCCCGAACCGCGCCGAGCTCGTCGCCCTGGCGAGGGACCCGGACCCACGCGTCGCCGCCGCCGCCCTCGGTGCCGCCGTCGAGGCGGCGGGATCCTCGCCAGGGCTCCTCCGACCGCTGCTGACGGAAAGCCTGGGTGCGGCCGACGTGATGGTGCGGGCCGCCGCGCTGGACGGATTCGCGCGGCTCGCCGATCCCCCGTCTCTCCCCGCGCTGCTGGACGCATACGCGCGTGCCCGATCGGACCCGATGGATGACGCGGCGCTCGCCGCGATCCGCGCGCTCGCCGCGCTTCAGGTGAAGGGAATCCCCGCGTCGCGCTCCTTCTTCGTGCGCTTTCCCCGCTCGCCCCTCCCCGTGGTGCGCACCGCCGTGGCCGCAGCCTTCGGGGAAGCCGCGGAGGCCTGGGGTCCGGCAGTCCCGTTGGAGACGGAGCAGACCGCCGCCGGGTACCGTGCTCTGGCGGCGGCAGCTTCGCACAGAGGCGCCCCTCCGCCGCGGCTGCGGCTGGCAACCACACGCGGGGAGGTGGTCGTCGAGCTTTTCTCCGCCGCCGCCCCGCTCACGGTAGACAACCTGCTGCGCCTGGCGGAGCGGGGCTACTTCGACGGCCAGGAATGGCCGCGTATGGTTCCGAACTTCGTTTTGCAGGGGGGAGACCCCCGCGGCGACACCTCCGGCGGCCCCGGGTATTCGATCCGCGACGAGATCAACCGTCATCGGTACGTCCGCGGCACCGTGGGGATGGCGCTCTCCGGTCCCGACACCGGGGGAAGCCAGTTTTTCATCACCCACTCCCCTCAGCCCCACCTGGATGGGATCTACACGGTTTTCGGCAGGGTAGTAGCCGGGATGGAAGTGGTCGACCGCCTGCTCGCAGGCGATCGTATCGTCCGAGCCGAGGTTGTACGCTGACCCAGAGGAGCCCCATCGCCGTGCCGCTATTCCGACTGCTGTTCTTTGTGCTGGCTCCGCTCGCGCTGCTGACGGCCTGCACCCCTGCGATGCAGCCCCCGGCGGGCGTTCCCGTCCCCGACGCCGCCCGGTTGGCCGACTCCCTCCAACAGGTCTCGCTGCCACCGACGGCGCGCCAGGTGACCTTCTCCTGGGAGCTGAACGAAGCGGGGAACCGGCTACGCGGACGGGGCGTCGCACGGATGGAGGCGCCGCGGCGTGTCCGGGTAGACCTGTTCGGCCCCCGCGGTGAAACGTACCTCGCCGCCGCGCTGATCGGTGATTCGCTCCGCCTCCCGCCGGCAGCAGCGGCGATCACCCTCCCGTCCCCGACGCTGCTCTGGGCGGCGGTCGGAGTTCTCCGTCCGCCCTCCAGCGCGCGTGCCGAAGCGGCCTTCCGCGGCGATGAGTCGGCGACGGTCCACTACGGCACGGACGGGGAGCGGTACGTCGTGCAAGCGGGGCCCGCCGGTCTGGCGGAAGCGCGCCGCTTCCGGGGAACGAACCAGTTGGAGTCGGTGGTGCTGACCCGAGCGGCGGATGGAACGCTCGAGCGAGCGCGATACCGCGACTGGGCTGCCTATCGAGACCTTGTCCTTTCCTTCGAAGCGACCGCCGATGTGGAAGCGTTTTCCGAGACGATCTGGTATCCGCAGGGCGCCGCTCGCTGACGCACTGCTCCTCCTGATGGTGCTCGCAAGCTGCTCCTACTCCTTCGTAGGCGGTGGTCTGCCCCCGCACATCCGGACGCTGAGCGTCGCGTCGCTCTCCAACGAGACGGCGCAGCCGGTGCTTGCTACGGACATCCAGCAGGAGCTCGAGGCACGGCTGCCGCGCAACTTGGGGGTGCGGCTGGTCGGTGCCGCGAACGCGGACGCCGTCGTCCGGGGGAGAGTGGTCGGCTACGAGGAAACGGTTCCGGGTTTTCGCACCGGGGGCGCCGGGGGGCGCGTGGACATCGTGCAATCGGAGGTGAGGATCACCATGGAGGTCGAGATCTACGACCTGCGACAAGACCGTGTGCTGTGGCGAAACCAGACGCTGGCCGCCGTAGGACAGTACCAGCCGGACGAGCAGGCCCTCACGGGCCGTGGTCGTGCCATCGAGCAGCTGGTCAACAAGGTCATCCAGGGAGCACAGTCGCAGTGGTAGCGCGCGTGGTGTCGCGGGGGAGCAGTCTCGCGCTGTGGCAGACGCA
>JALZKG010000124.1 GCA_030859365.1 Gemmatimonadota bacterium | reverse complement strand
GGTTGAGGGAGGTCATCCTTCCTGCTGGAAATCTACGCGACCTCCGGGATGTCCCCCCCGAGGTACGAGACCGGATGCAGATCCACCTGGTGGAGCGAGTGGACCGCGTCTTCGAACTCGCTCTGCTTTCGAAGAGCAAGGAGGGGACGGCGTCCCCGAGACACGCCGGTGGCCGCGCGGGAGACGCGGAGCGGCAGGCGGCGGGCGAGCGCTAGCTCCCGTCCCCTCCCGAGGCCGGAAATCGTTTCTCTCGTAGAACGATTTGCCGGGCGATACGGGGGGGGCACACCCGCCGGATCCGCACCCCGCCTCCGGACTTGGGCGCGCGGGGCGGCTGGCACATCGGTTGCACAATGCGGAGTTCGTGATGGGGTTCCGCAGGCGCATCGGCAGCCGCGGCCCCTCCGACACCTCATGGGTGTTCGGCGACTTTCTTTCGATGCACCCCCATTCGTCATGCTTCCGGCAGCGAGCCCGCAGGTGATCTTCAAATCCCTTCCCGACGGAGCGGTGCTGTACCATCCGGCGCAGGAGGTCTACTACGGTCTGAACGGCGTCGGGGAAAGGGTCTGGCAGCGGCTACCCCCGGTGTGCGCGGATCTGGACGAGCTTTGCGGGCAGCTCGCCGAGCTTTACCCCGACGTGCCCGCCGCGACCATTCGTGCGGACGTGAGCGAGCTTCTGGACGATCTGCTGCAGCATCAGCTCGTCTTCGCACCCCGGGAGGCAGCGGATGCGCGGCGCGACGACGCAGCGGCTTCGTAAGCTCGCGAGCCTGGACGGTGGGGATCTGCTCCACCTCCTCGCTGCCCAGCGGGCCCTCGTCGCCGGGCAGCTCCTCGTCTGGACCCGCCCGGTGGGAAAGCTGACGGCACCGGCTGAAGAAGGCGCCGCGGCCGCTCCGCTCGCCGCGGCGGACGAAGCGCTCGCGAAGCGCATCGCCCTCGCCGTGGGACGGGCCGCCGAGAACGGGATTTTTCGCCCACGCTGCCTCGTCCGCGCCGTCGCCATCCAGCGAATGCTCGAGGCGCGGGGGATCTCCGGTGGCCGCATCTGCATCGGGGTGCGTCGGCGGGGCGGGCGCTTCGCCGCGCACGCCTGGGTGCAGCGGGGAGACCTCCTGCTCGGCGACGTCGAGACGCACGTGAACACCTTCGTCCCGCTGACGGACGTGGAGCTGCTCCCCCCTTCATGAGCGCAATCCTCGGGATCTTCGACCCGGGCGGGGATCTCCCCGACGACGCGGGGGTGCGGCGGATGCTGTCGGCGCTCGCCCACCGCGGCGCGGACCGCAGCGCGGTGTGGCGCGACGGCGGAGCCGTGCTCGCGGTTTCACGCTTCGAGTGGGAGCTGGAGCCGGGGTTCAGCGGGCCCCACCTCCTGGTGGAAGCGGAAGATCTGGTGGTCGCCGCGGACGCCTCGCTGTACTACCGCGACGAGCTGAAGCGGCGGCTGTCCGACCGGGGATCGGTTCCCCTGAGCGATGCCCCGGCCCACCTGATCCTGGCTGCGTACCGCGCCTGGGGTGAGCGCTGCGCCGAGCATCTGGAGGGCGACTTCGCCTTTGTCGTGTGGGATCGTCGGGAGCGGCGTGCCTGCTGCGCCCGCGACTTCAGCGGGAGGCGCCCGCTCTTCCACGGTGAGGGAGGCGGAGCGCTGGTGGTGGCCTCGGGCATCGGCGCCATCGTCGCCCACCCGAGGGTGTCGGACGAGCTGAATCTGGCTGCCGTCGGAGCGCTCGCGTCCGGGCTGTTCGCGTCCGGACGTGAAACCTGCCGCCGCTCCGTATCGGTCCTGCCTGCCGGGAAGACCCTCACGCGCTCCGAACGCTCCCACCGCCTGGAGGCGCACTGGACCCCGCCTCCGATCGGGGTGAGCGACGGGACGGTGCCGTTCGAGGAAGCCGCGGAGGAGTTGCGCCGCCTGCTTTCGGCCGCCGTGGCGGAGCGTCTGGCTCCGACAGGCCCGACCGCCGTCTGGCTGAGCGGCGGATGGGACTCGCCCTCGGTGTACGGGATCGGTGAGAACGTGCTGCGCGAGCGCGGCACAGGGGAGCACCTGCACGCCGTCTCGATCAGCTACCCGCCCGGTGATCCCGGGCGCGAGGACGAGCTGATCGAGGCGATCGTGGGACAGTGGGGCAGCCCCATGACGTGGATTCAGAGCACCGACATCCCGCTCCTGGACCGGCCGGAGGCTCGCGCCTCGGCGCGCGACGAGCCCTTCGCCCACGCTTTCGAGATGTGGAACCGTGCGCTGGCGCGTGGGGCGATCGCGGCGGGAGCGCGGGTGGCGTTCGAGGGCAACGGGGGAGACCAGTTCTTTCAGGTCTCCAACATCTACCTCGCCGACCTGCTCCGAACGGTCCGCTGGCTCGCGCTGCGGCGCGAGTGGCGAACTTTGGGAGGGAGCGGCTTCCGCAACTTCTTCCGCAACGCCATCCAGCCGAACCTCCCGCGCCCGGCGCTGCAAATGGCCAAGCTGCTGCGGCGTGGCCGCCCGCTGCGGGGCTACGTCGAACGCACCATTCCCCCGTGGATCGATCCCGCCTTCGTGGCGAGCACCGGCCTGGAGGAGCGGGAGCGGCGAAATACTCCCCCGCGCCGCTACCGCGACCACGCGGCACAGGAGATGTACTGGTACCTGGCTCACGAATACTCCCCGCGGATCATCTCCACCGTGGCGGGGCTCTCCCTGGAGGAGGGGGTGGAGGCGCGATCGCCTCTCTACGACCGCCGCGTGATCGAGTTCGCCGCGTCGCGGCCTCGTCGGGAGCGGGCGTCTGGACTGGAGACCAAGCGTCTCCTGCGGAGGGCGCTCCATGACCTCCTTCCGGAACACGTGCTCGCTCCGCGGGCTGCCCGCACCGGAACGACCTTCGGGTACTTCACCCGCGAAATGAAGCAGGAGCAGGCAGCGTTCATCGCAGGCGTTTTCGACGGTCCGCTGGTGCTCGAAGAGTTCGGCATCGTTCGTGCGGTGCATCTTAGGGAACGGTGTGCACGATACATGCAAAGTGGGGATACGGACCAGGGCCTCAACCTGCTGTTTACGCTCCACGCGGAGTTGTGGATGCGGGGCGAACAGGAACGAAAATCCGCAGTAGGTCCCCGTTGGCAGCCACAGCCCCTCGCGGGATCCACCGGGAAGTAGCGGTGTCATAGCAGCAACAGTTGGAGCGGCCTTCGGGGCCGCAATAGGCCGGGGGGCGTCCCCGGCGTCACGTTCACGAGGGAGGCTTTATGTACGAAGCTCCAAAGCTGGAGCGGTTCGGATCGTTCCGCGAACTTACCCAGTTCACCCTGATGCAGTCCGGTGGTGACGGGTTCGGGATGTTCTGCGGGACCACTCCGGTGGGCCCCGGCGGAGACAACGGCGCTCGTTCCTGACCGTCCGCCTGGGTGCGGGGGGGGCGGTTATGCCGCCCCCCCCGCACATTTTTCTCATCTTCTGCATTCCATGCCGGACTATTCCGTTTTCGGAGGCTGCCTCCGGTCTGACATCCCCTTCCCCGAACTCCCCCGGTGCGAGTCGTGCGCGCCTACCTGGCGGCTGCACCGCTCCACCGAGCGCCCACCGCCATCCATTGCTGCGACCCCGCTCGGTGAAGACGTTGTGGACGGCGATACCAGGGTCCGCCTGCACCGCTCCGAGGAGCGTTTGAGGCTGACCTACGACGACACCGGGAGCTTCGACGTCTCCCCCGATGGCGCCCACATCACCTGGTACCCCGCGGAAGGCTCGCGCGAGGAGCTGGCTCGACTCGACGTCCTGGGGCGTGTGCTGGCGACGGCCGTGCACGCGGCCGGGTCGCTCTGCCTCCACGGAAGCGCCGTGGCGCTCCACGGCAACGGGGTTGCCTTCGTCGCCCCCAAGTTCCACGGCAAGTCGACGCTCGCCCAGGCGCTGGTCGCCGCGGGGGCCCGGCTGGCCACCGACGACGCTCTGCCCATCGACATGGGGCCACCCGTGACCATGCGCCCGGGGGTGCACCGGCTCCGTCTGCGGAACGACTCCGCCGCTCAGGTGGCTCCTCACCTGCTCGGCGGCGAACCCTCCGTCGGAGGCAAGCACATTCTGGAGCAGCTCCCGGGGGATCGATTGATGCTCGCACCCGTGCGGGTCAGCGCCATCTACCTGCTCGCGCCGGTCCACCCGGACCGGGGGGTGCCCGCTGCGGAGCGTCGGCTGCTGTCTGGTGTCGAGGCCGTCCTCGCGGTGGTTCGTCACGCCACGATCGGTCCGCTGCTCGGGGGCTCCGAGGCCCATGTCCTCCTGGACCGCGCCGCGGAGGTGGCCCGCACCGTCCCCGTGTACCTGCTGAAGACGGTTCGCGATTTTGCGCGGCTGCCGGAGGTCGTTGAACAGCTCGCCGCCTGGCACGATGTCCCGGCAGCGGCTGCCGCGCCGCTCGAAGCGGCACGATGAGCGTCACCGCTCCCGCACCGGAGGCAGAGCCGGCACTTCGTCCGGCGGCCGGAACCCTGCTGGAGATCCGCGGGCTGAGCAAGCGTTTCCCCGTGCGACGGGGATGGGTGGACACCCTGCGACGGCCCTTCGCCAGCGAGTACGTCGAGGTGGTGCGGAACGTGAGCTGCGAGGTCGGCGCCGGGGAGTTTTTCGGCCTGCTCGGGCACAACGGCGCGGGGAAGACGACGCTCTTCAAGATGCTCGCGACGCTCATCATCCCGGATGCGGGAACCGCCCGGATCGCGGGCTACGACGTCGTGCGGGACGCCGCGAGCATCCGACGGGTCCTCGCCCCCGTGATCGCGGACGAGCGCAGCCTGCACTGGCGGCTTTCAGCCCGGGAAAACCTGCGCCTCTTCGCGACGCTGCAGGGGCTGCGCGGCTCGGCGGCTCTGCGCCGGGCCGACGAGCTGCTCGAGACGGTGGAGCTGGCCGACGCCGGGGAGAAGATGGTCGGGCGCTTTTCCTCCGGTATGAAGCAGCGCCTGCTGATTGCCCGCGCGCTGCTCGCCCAGCCGCGGGTGCTCCTGCTGGACGAGCCCACCCGCAGCCTCGATCCCGTCTCGGCGCGCCGCTTCCGGAGCTTTCTCCGCGAGGAGATTGCCGGGCGGCAGGGTTGCACCGTTTTGCTGGCGACGCACAACACCGAGGAAGCGCTGGAGCTTTGCGACCGCGTCGGCGTCCTCGACCACGGTGAGCTGCTCGCGGTCGGCACCGCCGAACAGCTCGCCGCGGAGATCGGTGAGGAACGCTATCGGGTGTGGACCCGCTCCCCCGGCCACCCGGCCTTCGGTATGGCCGAGATCCGCCGGCTCTGCCGGGGGCTTGCGGTGCGGGGCCGGGAGACCGCCGACGGATGGACGGCGGTCGACATGGACATCCCCGGAGGGCCGCAGCGCGCCGCCGAGGTGCTGGCCTTTCTGGTCGGTGACGGGGTTCCCGTCTCGACGTTCGAAAGGATGCGTCTTTCCCTGGCTGATTTGATCGAACGAATCGTGAGCCGACGGCGCCTGGAGGCTCGTGATGCGTGAAGCGCTGGCGCTGATCCGGGCCAGCTGGCTGGGCGCGACCAGCTATCGCCTGGCCACCGTGATATCACTCGGCGGCCTGCTGGTGTCCGTCGTTCCCATCTACTTCATCACGGGAGCCCTCCAGCCGGTCATGAGCGAGTCGATCCGCAATCAGGGAGGGGAGTACTTCGCCTTTCTGCTGATCGGGATGATCGTCTTTTCCTTCATTCAGACGGCGGTGAGCTCCCTTCATCAGGCGGTAGCGTCGGGGATTTCCACCGGCACCCTGGAGGCACTTCTGGCCACGCGGACGCCCCTTCCCGTGCTGCTTTGCGGACTGGTGGGGTACGGCTTTCTCTGGACGGGGGTGCGCGCCCTCGTGCTGCTTGCCGCCGCCGTGGCGTTCGGGGCACAGTTCGCTTGGGGAGGCTCGCTCGCCGCGGTCGGCATACTCACCCTGATCGTCTGTGCGTACCTTCCCTTCGGGCTCTTCGCGGCCTCCTCCGCGCTTGCCTTCCGCACGGTGGGACCCTTCCCGCACCTCGTCCTTACCGCGTCCGTGCTGCTGGGAGGGGTGTACTTCCCCACACAGGTGATCCCCTCGTGGATCGAGAGGCTGTCGGATTTCATTCCCCTTACCTACGGGCTGCGCGCGCTGCGAAAGAGCTTTCTGGAGGGGGTGCCGATCAGCGGAGTCGCCGCCGATCTCGGGATCTTGTTCGCCTTCGCGGCGGGGCTGACGGTCCTCAGCCTCTTCACCTTTTCGCGCGCGCTCCACTACGCTCGCCGGACCGGTTCGCTCGCTCAATACTGAGCTTCCCACGCGGGTGTTTGCGCCCAGGGGTTGCGTGATGCGGAGCGCGCTGATACACTTGCGCCCAATACGAATCGCCACCACCTGCTGATCAGAGCAAAACCGTCGAAAGACGGTGACGCAGAGCTACGGAGCTAACGCGAGTCCCTCGCCACGCTCGCCTGGCCGCCAGCAGCTCGAAATCCCATCGAGCTCTGGCGGCCTTTTGCCATTATTGTGGCAAAGTCATTCACCCTCTCCCGGAGTGGTCGATGAGCTGAGTAGCCCCTGCGTGGCGCCCCCGGAGCACACCGCGGCGCCCCTTCCCCCTTTCGGCACGGATGCCGGCCTCCCATCGGGTGGCGCTCCGTGAATCGGGCGTTCCAGAAACGGCATCAATCCGTCTGGAATCGCCATCCTGAAGTCTGTTCTCACCCGCTTGCAAGGATCATGACCTCTCGCCACCCTTCGGCCATTCTCATGGCCGGCCTGCTGACCTTTGCGGTCGGCTGCTCCGACCGGAACTCCTCCCCCCTCGAGACGGAGATCCCCGGCACCTCCGCGGACGGACTCGCGCCGCTCCACCCCGCGCCGTCGAACGGCGTCCCCGGCTCCTACATCGTCGTCCTCAAGAGCGGCAGCGATCCCCAGAAGGTTGCCTCCGCCAGCGGGGTCACTGCAACTCACCTCTACGAGGCCGCCATCGCTCTCACGAGCACAACCCCGGGCGGGCCGAACCTGTCCCGGTCCGCCTCGGGAGCCGGGGGCGCCGGAGCGAGCAGCGGCTTCGCCGCCGCGCTTTCGGAGGAGGATCTGCTCAAGGTGCGGCGCGACCCCGGCGTCGCGTACGTAGAGCAGGATCAGGTGCTGCAGCTTGCGGCGGTGCAGTACATGGACAGCTACGGGGATCCATGGGGAATGGACCGGACCGATCAGCGGACCCTTTCGCTCTCCAAGAGCTACACCTACACCGCGACCGGGTCGGGTGTGAACGTGTACGTGGTCGACACCGGGATCCAGAGCTCGCACTCCCAGTTTGAGGGCCGCGCGCGGAACGTCTACGACGCCTTCGGCGGCAGCGGCGAGGACTGCCACGGGCACGGCTCCAGCGTCGCCGGGACCATCGGCGGCAAGACGTACGGGGTGGCGAAGAAGGTCAACGTACTCGGAGTGCGGGTGATGGACTGCAACGCCTACGGCACCGCGTCGCAGGTGATCGCCGCCCTCGACTGGATCCGCAAGAACCGGGCGAACCCGGCGGTCGTCAACATGTCCCTAGCGGGTGAGTACTCGTCAGCGCTGAACGGCGCGGTGGAGAACCTCGTCGCGTCGGGCGTGTTCGTCGCAGTGGGCGCGGGGAACGCGGGCGGCGACGCGTGCAAGTACTCGCCGGCGAGCGCCGCGAGCGCGTACACCGTCGCCGCGACGGACGCCTCCGACTACCGCGCGTCGTACTCGAATACCGGAAGCTGCGTCGACGGCTACGCCCCGGGTTCCAAGATTTGGACCGTGAAACGGGGGGGTGACGCGCACTACATGACGGGCACGTCCATGGCCTCGCCGCACATCGCCGCGGCCGCCGCCCTCTACCTCGGTGCGAACCCCGCGGCAAGCCCCGGCGCCGTGGACAAGTGGCTCAAAGACAACGCGACCTCTGGCGTGGTGAAGAACAACCCGAGCGGCACGCCGAACCGGCTTCTCTTCGTCGGGTCTCTCAGCTCCACCTCCTCCGAGACCACCCTGTCCAGCGGATGGAGCTCGCGTGACATTGGAGCGGTGGGGGTAGCCGGCAGCACGCTCAACAGCGGAAGCAGCTTCGCGGTCTCCGGCTCGGGAGCCGACATCTGGGGCAGCGCGGACGCCTTCCACTATGCCTACCGCAGCCTGAGCGGCGATGGGGAGCTGATCGCCCGCGTGGCGTCGCAGACGAATACCTCCCAGTGGGCTAAGAGCGGAATCATGATTCGGGAGAGCCTGAACGCCAACTCCAAGAACGCCATGGTGGCGGTCACTCCCAGCAACGGGGTCACGCTGCAGTACCGCACCTCCACCGGTGGCTCCAGCGGCTACAAACGCGGAGGCAGCGGAAGCGCGCCCGTATGGCTGCGCCTGAAGCGGAGCGGGAGCACGATCACCGCCTCACGCTCGGCGGATGGGAGCAGCTGGAGCACCATCGGCAGCGTCTCCATTTCCATGAACAGCACCGTCTACATCGGACTCGCCACCACCTCCACCAACAACACCACGCTCTCCACCGCTAAATTCGAGAGCGTGCGCTAGCCGGTTCTGCGACGGTTCGGGGCGGCTCGTCGTGCCCCGGACTGTCACAGAACACGCGCTCGGGCTCGGGGAGATGAACCACTTCCGTCCGGAACGACCCTGGACCTGGTATCACTTTTGCTTAGGTTATCATAGACCCTAGCGCAAGGAAGGTGGTATGGACCGTGAAACTCTGTACGACAAGCCGCTGCTTACCCGCTTCGGGAGCTTCCGCGATCTGACCGCAGCGGGGCTGCACGGCGTCACCGACGGGGTGACGGTGTGCGGCACCCCCTGCCCCGTCGCTCCGATCGACGGAGGCGAACGCTCCTGACGGCGTCGCAGCCTCCACTCGATTAGCGCCGGGCCCCCTCCGTACCGGTGGTGGTGAGCACCGGTACGCGGGCGGTTGGTGCCCCGCCGCCCGTCACCTCCCCCTCCTCCGGACCCCGCATGGGCGCGGCCCTGATCCTGTCCCCCGAGATCCGTCTCCTTCTGCTGAGCGCCGGTCCTCGGGAGAACGACGCCGCGATCGGTTCGCTTCTCGAAGAAGATCTCGACTGGGGCCTCCTCTTCCACCTGGCGGTGCGGGAGCACGCCGTTCCGATCCTATGGGAGCGGCTACGCAGGATCGATGCGGAGGCCGTACCCACCGGCGTGGCGCAGCGTCTTCAGCAGTTTACCCACGTTTCCCACTTCCGCCAGCTGCATCTGGAGCACCGCCTCCGTGAAACTCTGGAGGTGCTGCACCGGGACGGGGTCGACGTTCTACTTCTCAAAGGCGCCGGTCTCGCTCTCACCGCATACGGATCGTTCGCGGAGCGGCCCATGCTGGACCTGGACCTGCTCGTACGTCCCGAAGACGCGGACCGGGCGCTGGAGCTTGTCTCCCGGGTGCGGTGGAAGGGGCCGGAAAACGAGGCCCCCAGCTCGTTCTACGCACAGCACCACCATCTTGCTCCGCTGGAAGATGGGGACGGGACGGAATTTTCGCTCGAGCTGCACACCGATCTCTTCCCGCGGGGGCACGTGTTCGGGCTGACCCCCAACCTGCTCTGGCGCGATGCCGTCACCGTCCCACTGGCGGGGGCGTGGGTCGCCAGCCCGATCCATCAGCTTCTCCACCTGTCCCTGCACTTCGCCTGGTCGCACTTCATGAGCAGCTCGGGGTGGAAAACATTTCGGGATATCGGCACCTTGTTGCGCACTTCCGCCATCGACTGGGGCTCCTTCGCCGAAGAGGCAGAGCGCGGGCACGCGTCTACTGCCTGCTTCTGGACCTTTCGGCTCGCGAGCGAGCTTTGCGGCGTTCGCATCCCCGACGCCGTCCTGGCCGGTCTGCGCCCCCGGGGAGGCTCCCTGCTCCTGAACCGGCTGGAGCGGCACTTTGCCGGGTCGGTGCTCGGCTTCGGGGTAGTCTGCCCCTCCATGCGCCTGCAGCGCTGGATGTGGACGCTGGGAATGCAGCCCGAGCGAAGTGGCCACGGACCGGTTCGGCCGTGGGACGGCAGCCGCAGGTACGTCGCAGAGTATGGGTCGCGCGACCCGCAGGGCTCGTGGACGCTGCGAGACCACGCACGCGCCTGGCGAGGGTGGAGCCGCTATCTCAGCGCGCTCGCCCGCCCCCGCGGAGCGCGGTAGGAAGGGAAGGGTTCCAGCCTCGCCGTGCCGAGGCTGGTGCAATTCGTGCGTTCGGACCGGAAAGTACCCTCAAACGTTTTCCCGAACCCGCTGGGCATGGGAGCCATCATGAAACGCGTCCTTTCACTCCTCCTCGCCGGCGCCTTGCTCGGCGCGGCGACCCCTTCTGGCGCGCAGACCGAGCCACTCGGCCCCAGCCGCTTCGACGCGGCCGTGTACGCCGGCGCGTCGTGGACCAGTGACTGGCTCGCCATCCGGGACACCGGCTTCCCGGTGGGCTGGAACCCGATCTTCGGTGGCTTCGCGACG
>JALZKG010000117.1 GCA_030859365.1 Gemmatimonadota bacterium | reverse complement strand
CACGCGCACTACTGCGTCGAGCGCGCGGCGGGGATCCTGGGGATGGGAAGCGATGCGGTGCTCCGCGTCGCAGAGCGGGAGGGACGGATGGACCCGGACGCCCTTGCCGACACGCTGCGCGCCGTGCGACGCGAGGGGCGGGAGGTGCTCGCCGTCGTGGCGACGGCAGGGTCCACCGCGACCGGGCTCTTCGACCCGCTGGCGGCCATCGCCGAGGTGGCGGTCGCCGAGCGCGTGTGGCTGCACGTGGACGGCGCTCACGGCGCGTCGTTCCTGCTTTCGGAGCGGCTGCGGGGGCGGCTGGACGGGATCGAGCGCGCCGACTCGGTCGCGTGGGACCCGCACAAGATGATGTGGATGCCGATTTCGGCGGGCGCCGTGTTCATCCGGCAGGGCCGGCATCTGGACGCCGCCTTTCAGCAGAGCGCGCCGTACCTGTTCCACCTGCGCCCCGGCGAGATCCGCTCCCGGGACAGCGGGCAGCGTACGCTGCAGTGCTCGCGGCGCCTGGACGCGCTCAAGATCTGGGTGTGCCTGCAGCACTACGGGGCGGACTTCTTCGGGGAGCAGCTGGAGCACACGCTCCGGCTCGCGGAGGGGTTGCACCGGCGCCTGCGCGAAGCTCCCGACTTCGAGCCCCTGCACGCGCCGGAGTCGAACATCCTGTGCTTCCGCTATCTTCCGGAGGAAGTGCGGAGCCTGTCGCCGGAAGCGACCGACGCCTTTCAGGCGGACACACGGGAGCGGCTGAACGCGTCCGGACGGGCGTGGATCACCGCAACCGTTCTCGACGGGAGGCGGGTGCTGCGCGTCACCCTGATCAACCCCGAAACGCGGGATGAACAGCTCGACACCCTGCTCCTGGCGATCCGGGACACGGCCCCGGGCGTCGCGGAACGGAGCTAGACGCGATTCCCGAGGCGGGCGACGTCTCCCGAGCCGAGCGGCCGGCCAACTCCCAGCAGGTCCACCACCCGTGCCGCCCCGGGCTGGTAGCGAAGCGACACGGCCCGCATCCCGAGCAGATGGTTGACGGAAACCAGGGTGCCCGGAACCTCCGTTCCGTGGAGCATTCCCCGGAGCTGATCGGCGGTGCCGGGAGCGAAGTTGCGGGCGACGATCACCAGCGCGTCCGGCATCTCCCCGGTGGCGGCGTTCACCGCGTCACGCGCCGCGCCGCCCAGCGTGAAGGCGACCGTCGGATACGCGAGAACCACTCCCTCGCGCTCCCCGTCCCGGAAGCGGACGCAGGGCTCGTCCCCCACCTGGCCCGGCTCCGCCGCTCCCACCATGTCCAGCAGGGCGCGCCGGATCCCCGCCCGAAACTCCGGCGCGACGCCGGCGCCCTGAAACGACATCCGCCGCAGGTGCTCCGCGAAGAAGCGGTCCGCGTCGAAGTTGCGGTAGCAGGGGAGGAGTCGAGACGCGGTCTCCCGGTCCACCCACCCGGTGGCGGCCAGCGCATCGGCGAGATCGCTCCCGCGAAGCTGCGGCGAATCCGCGGCCACGGAGCGTAGCGCGCGCTCCATGCGCGCCGTCTCGCTCCCGCCCGCCCGGTTCGATTCCGCGGAAGAAGAAGCGGCCGGAGCCGAGCCAAACCAGATCATCAGGCCTCTCCCAGCGATGAAAAGATGAGCCGTCCACGCGGAGGGCACCGCCGGACGGGTGCTGCGCGGACTCTGGATACCCCGTCCCGCCGGGTGCGGTTCGTTCCTGCTTGACAGCAGACCGAGGAGGGGATCATTTAGCACGCCCGCCCCTGCCGGTACACCCCGACGCCGCCTGCCGTGAGCCCCGTCTTCCGCGCCCTGCCCGTCACCGTTCTCGTCCTCTGGTCGGCGTGCAAGATCGAGCGTACGCCGCCCGAATTCCTCGAACGGCGGGAGCCCGCGGCCGTGGAGCGGCAGGAGGCCGCCGAAGAGCTGCAGGCTCGCATCGCCCTTGTCGGCCAGGCGCTGCGGGATGGACGGCCGACGGAGCTCGCCGGGGTGCTCGCCCCCACCGACAGCGTGTTTCTGATCGCCCCCCATCGGGCCGGCCAGCTGACCTCCGCCGCGGATCTCCGCACGACGCTGACGGAGCTGCTGCCCCCGGACTCACTTCGCGCCGGGATGGAGAACGTTCGGCTCGTTCTGGCTCCGGAGGGGGACGCCGCCTGGTTCGCCGCCGACGTGCCGCGCTCGGAGGTCGGAAGCAGTGCGCGGGCCGGCGCCCCGTGGCGGATGACCGGCGTGCTCTTCCGCGACGCCGGAGAGTGGCGATTGACGCAACTCCACCTTTCGGCTCCGGAGGCGACCGCTACGTCGCCGGCTCCGGAGCCGGAGGGGGAGGCGCCGGCACCCGAAGCGGCCGGAGCGGCCGGTCCCACCCCCGGGGCCGGGTCATCGGCGCGTGCTCCAACCCCGGTTGAAAGGCGAGTGGCTCCGCCCGTGCGCGCTGAAAGGTCGCCGCGTCGATAACCCCTCCATCGAGGAGGCGGCGCAGCACCTCGTTGCGCCGGACGCCCACCGCTCCGGGTCGTCGCTGCGGGTC
>JALZKG010000096.1 GCA_030859365.1 Gemmatimonadota bacterium | reverse complement strand
GGCATACCCTGTCGCTGATCCTCCGCGAGGAAGGCTACGCCGTTGCTCTCGCGGAGGACGGGGAGGCTGGCCTCCGTGCAGCCACGGCAGATCCGCCGCCGCAGCTGATCCTGTGCGACATCCGCATGCCTCGTCTGGACGGATTCGGCTTTCTGGAGCGCTTCGCGGAAAGTGGTGGCTCCGCCCTCGTCATCATGATGAGCGCGTACGGCAAGCGGGAAGACGCGGTGCAGGCGCTCCGCTCCGGTGCGTACGACTACATCTCCAAGCCGTTCGACGGCGACGAGATCCTGCTGACCCTGCGCAAGGCAGAGGAGCGCATCCAGCTTCGCGGCGAGGTCGTCCGCCTGCGTAAAGAGGTGAGCCGTGTCGGCGGCTTTCCCGGGGTGATCGGCAACTCCGCGCCGCTGCGGGAGGTGATGGAGCTCGCCCGGCGGGTCGCCGCCTACCCCTCCACGGTACTGGTCACCGGAGAGAGCGGGACCGGCAAGGAGGCGATCGCCCGCGCGGTACACCAGGCCTCCCCGCGCGCCGATGGGCCCTTCGTGGCGGTCAACTGTGGAGCCATCCCGGAGAACCTGCTGGAATCGGAGCTGTTCGGCCACGAGAAGGGCGCCTTTACCGGCGCCGACCGGGCGCGCGAGGGCTTGTTCGTGCAGGCGGGCGGCGGGACGTTGTTCCTGGACGAGATCGGGGAGCTGCCGATGCAGCTGCAGGTGAAGCTGCTGCGCGCGGTGCAGGAGCGGAGCGTCCGCCCGGTGGGAGGATCGACGGAGCAGCCGGTGGACGTCCGCTTGGTGGCCGCGACCGCGCGGGACCTGGTGGAGGAGGTGCGCGCCGGTCGTTTCCGGGACGACCTGTTCTACCGGATCAACGTGGTTCGTCTCCACCTTCCACCGCTTCGCGCCCGCACCGAGGACATCCCCGTTCTCGCCGACCACTTTCTGCGCGCCCACGCCGCACGCTTCGGCATCGAGGATCCGCTGCTTCCCCGGGAGGTGCTCCCCACCCTGGCGAAGTATCCGTGGCCGGGAAACGTGCGCGAGCTGGAGAACGTGATGGAGCGCGCGCTGGTGCTGTCGGGCGGGAACGTCGAGCCGCAACACCTGCCGGACCACGTCCGACGAGGCGAGCAGATGTTTGAAACCTCGGCCGCGGAGGGTGACCTGTCGGTGAAACGCCGTCTTCCCGCGCTGGAGCGGGAGCTGATCATGGCGGCGCTGGAGCGGACCGGTGGGAACCGCACCCGGGCCGCGGACCTGCTGGAGCTTTCCACCCGTGCGCTGACCTACAAGATCCAGGACTACGGGCTGGGTTGAAGCCGTTGCGCGGGAAGTGCTTCCGCAGCCGCGCCGGCGGCTTTACATTGATCGAGCTGCTGGCGGTGCTGGTGGTGCTCGGCATCCTTGCCAGCCTCGCCGCACCCGCGATGAGCGCCTGGGTCGCGCACACCAAGCGGCAGGCGGTGCTGGATCGGATCGCCACCGACGTCGCGTATGCGAAGATGCTGGCGATGAGGAGCGGGAGGCCGGTGGAGCTCCGCTTCGCCATACACGCCTACCCCGATTGCGAGCTGACCAGCGGCTTCGGCGGCTTCCGCGGCTACGCGGTCTGGATGATGACGGATCCGCAGCGGGAGGCGAAGCGCGTGGACCTGCTGGAGGAGGTGCGGGGCATCTGTCTCGCCGCCAACAACTTCCAGGGCGGAGCACTCGCGCCCCTCGGCTTCAATTCGCGAGGGCTTCCCTCGTCCGGCGTGTCGCCGCGCACCATCCGGGTACGCACCGGCGCTCGCGCCGACTCGATCCGGATCAATGCGATCGGACGGGTTCTGCGCTCCGACTAAACTCTTCTCCACCCCAGCCGCACCCTCCGCGCACCTGGCATGACCCACCCTTCGTCGTCCGCCACGGGCTTCACGCTGATCGAGGTGCTCTTCGCGATGGTGCTGATCGCGGTTGGCTTCCTCGGCCTGCAGGCGCTCAGCATCGGCGCGGCACGCATGGCCGCCGGGGCGGAGGCCCGCAGCCACGCGGCGCGGCTCGCGAGCCGGGACCTGGAGCTGGCGCTGCAGGAGGCGCGCAGTGGAACCG
>JALZKG010000050.1 GCA_030859365.1 Gemmatimonadota bacterium | reverse complement strand
CGCGAGCGCTTCCGGATTCGCGGGGACGAAGGGGGCGCCCGCCGTCGCCTCGCCGTACCCGGCGAGAAAGGCCCCGCGCACCTCGCGCTTCCACGCCTCGCCCCACGCTCCCAGCGCGGCGGCCGCGGCCAAGTCGCCGCTCCCCTGCCCCGCCCGCGCGGTCTGCACCGCGTAGTCGAAGGAGCGCAGCATCCCCGCCACGTCCCGAAGCGGGGAGCCCTTCGCGCGCCGCTCGTCCAGCGGGCGGGCCGGCTCCCCTTCGAAGTCGAGGATCACCCACTCCCCTCCGTCGCTCCCCTCGTCGGCGCGGAGCACCTGGCCGAGGTGGAAGTCGCCGTGAAACCGGGTCCGCACGGCGCCGACGAGCAGCCGCAAATCCTCCGCGCGGGCTCGCAGGTTCGCGGCTTCGCGGAGCGTGGCCGCGAGGTCGTTGTGCATCCCGGCCGGAAAGGCGCCCGGGATCGACTCCAGTCGACGGCCGACCTCGTCCAGGGTGACGGACACGTCCCGCTGGAAGAGACCGATCCACCGCTCCACGTCGGCGGCGCCGATCGGCTCGGGCGCGAAGGCGGGGTGCGACCCATCGGCCGAGGCGAGCGCCTGGTGCAGCTCCCCGGTGACCCCGCCCAGAGTGCGCGCGGCGGCGACAAACTCCCCCGCCATCCTTCGGGTCGCCTCCCGGCCCGCGACGGACGCGGGATCGGCGGCGCTGCGGGACGCGGCGGCGAAGAAGCGCTCCAGGCTCCGCAGCGTGTAGCGCCATGCATCGCCCTGGTTCGGAACGTACTCGAAGAGGCCGGCTACCGAAGTGTCCCTTCCCTGGCCGGGCAGGTAGTCGATCCAACCTGCGAGCGCCGGAAGGGCACGAAACGAGGTATGCTCCAGGAGAAAGCGGGTGATCTCCAGATCCGGGTGCGTGCCCGGCTGTAGCCGGCGGAAGACCTTGAGGATCAGTCGGTCCCCGAAGACCAGCGAGGTGTTGCTCTGCTCCCCCCCGACCGGACGCGCCGGCTCGCGAACGCCGTCCAGACGCTCGAACGCCTCCGTTCGGTGCCCGCGGAAGCGACCGGCGGAGCCGGCGACCTCGCGCTCCGCGGCGATGGTCTCCAGCAGCGCGCCCGCGGTTCGTCCATCCAGAAGGGCGTCGTGCAACCGGAATTCGCCGGCCTCGGTCGCATGGGTGAGAATCGGCTCCGGATCGGGGCCCGGCTGCGGCGCGGGACTCAACGACAGGGGGAGAAAGTACAGATCGGGCTCGCCTTCGACGTAGCGCACCCGGATCCCGGTGAGCAGCACCCGGGGACCGCGCTCGGGGGCGAGGACCGCGTGGTCCTGCAGCTCCAGCCCGGCGATCTCCCGCGCCTTGCCCCCGAACCAGCGCTGCTGCAGGAGCCACTCGTGCGGGATCGCTGCGGCCACTCCCGCCAGCGCGGTGCCACTCTCGAACACCGCCGCGTCCTGCTCCGCCCACTCGCCGCTGGAGTACGGGTCGTCGTGCTCGCTCCTTGAGGCCGCGGCGCGCAGGCCAAACCAGAAGAAGCCGTACGGGGAGAGGGTGAGCGCGTACGGGGTCTCGTCCACCGGGAGAAACTCCGTCCCCCCCAGCAGCTCGATGGGAGTGCGCCCGGCGAAGCGGCCGAGATCCAGCCGCACCGCCTGCGCGCTTCCGGACAGATTGTTCACCACCAGGATGGTGTCCTCGTCATGCTCGCGCAGGTAGACGAGGACGTGCGGGTTCTCCGGCTCCAGAAACTCGATGGAGCCGCGGCCGAACGCGTGGTGGAGCTTGCGGACCTCGATCAACCGCTTCATCCAATTGAGCAGCGAGAAGGGCGATCGCTCCTGCGCCTCCACGTTGATCGCCCCGTAGCCGTACACCGAATCGGTGATGGTCGGGGCGTACAGACGGGCCGCCTCGGCACGCGAAAAGCCGGCGTTGCGGTCGGGGGACCACTGCATGGGGGTGCGCACCCCGTCACGGTCGCCCAGGTAGATGTTGTCGCCCATCCCGATCTCGTCGCCGTAGTAGATGATCGGCGAGCCGGGCATGGTGAAGAGGATGGAGTTCAGCAGCTCGATCTTGCGCCGGTCGTTGTCCATCAGCGGCGCCAGCCGGCGGCGGATTCCCAGGTTGATCCGCATCCGGGAGTCGCCGGCGTACTCCTGGTACATGTAGTCGCGCTCCTCGTCGGTCACCATCTCCAGGGTGAGCTCGTCGTGGTTGCGCAGGAACATGCACCACTGGCAGTCGGCGGGGATCGGCGGGGTCTGCTCGATGATCTCCACGATCGGCTTGCGGATCCCCTGACGGACCGCCATGAAGATCCGCGGCATCAGCGGGAAGTGAAACGCCATCTGGAACTCGTCCCCGTCACCGAAGTACGGGCGGACGTCGGCGGGCCACTGGTTCGCCTCGGCGAGCAGGATCTTGTCCGGGAAACGGGCGTCGAGGCGGACGCTGATCTCCTTGAGGATGTCGTGCGTCTCGGGGAGGTTCTCGCAAGACGTTCCTTCCCGTTCGATCAGGTAGGGCACCGCGTCGCAGCGGAAGCCGTCCAGCCCCCGCTCCAGCCAAAACTCCATCACCTCGAACATCGCCTCCTTGACCGCGGGATTGTCCCAGTTCAGGTCGGGCTGGTGGGCGAAGAAGCGGTGCCAGTAGTACTGCCCCGCCACCGGGTCCCACGTCCAGTTGGACGGCTCGGTGTCGGTGAAGATGATGCGCGCCTCGCTGTACAGCTCGTCCGAGTCGCTCCACACGTAGAAGTCGCGCTCCGGCGATCCCCTGGGCGCGCGGCGGGCGCGCTGGAACCAGGGATGGTCGGAGGAGGTGTGGTTCAGTACCAGGTCGGCGATCACCCGCAGGCTCCGGCGGTGTGCCTCGTCCAGGAAGCGGCCGAAGTCCTCCACCCGTCCGTACGACGGGTTGATCCCGTAGTAGTCGGCGATGTCGTACCCGTCGTCGCGCAGCGGCGACGGATAGAAGGGGAGCAGCCAGACGACGTCGACGCCGAGACCCTGCACGTAGTCGAGCCGCTGGATCAGGCCCTCGAAGTCACCGACTCCGTCCGCGTTGGAGTCCTGAAACGCCTTGACGTGAAGCTCGTAGAAAACCGCGTCTTTGTACCACAGCGGATCCGTGTTCAATCTCCGGCTCCCGGGGCTCTGAGGGGATGAATGGCGACGCGAAGCGCGTCGCAGAAAGCGTTCCGGTCAGAACTGTTCCTCGAACAGCACCGCCACCCGTTCCCGGAAACGCGGCCACGCACCCCGCTGCCTCCACTCCGCCAGCGTGAACTCCCGCGATTCCGCGATGTCCGCGGCAAAGGTCCGCTCCAGCTCCGCGGCGAAGCCCCGGTCCGCGATGCCGAGCACGTTCTCCTGGTTCAGCTCCTTGGAGCGGATGTCGAGGTTCGCGGAGCCGACCACCGACCAGACGCCGTCCACCACCAGGTTCTTGGAGTGCATCATGGTCGGCTGGTATTCGTAGACGCGCACCCCCGCCTCCAGCAGCTCCTCGTAGTAGTGCTGCGCCGCCCAGCGCACCGGGGCGCCGTCGGTGTGCTCGTTCACCGTGACCACCCGCACGTCGACCCCGGCGCGGGCGCGCTCCATCAGCGCTTCACGCACCGCGTCGTCGGGGATGAAGTACGGGTTGGTGACGTAGATGCTCCGGCGCGCACCGGAGAAGCTCATCCAGAACATCTTGCGCAGCGGCAGGTTCTCCTC
>JALZKG010000030.1 GCA_030859365.1 Gemmatimonadota bacterium | reverse complement strand
CCCTCCTGCTCCAGCTGAGCGGGGAGCTGCTGGAGCGGGTCGGCTGACGCCGTGCGCGCCCGGCGACGATCCGGGCGCGTTGCTTCCCCCCGCCGGCGCTCGTATACTGACGCGAAACCGAGCTTTCCCTCTTGGACCGCCCCCTCCTGTCCGAACCCCGGAATCCGATGCCGTCTCCTGACCGGATGCAGCTTCTCCAGCGCCAGATTGCCTGGCACCTTCACTTCTCCCTGACCGTCATCGAGGATCTGGAGCAGGCCGCGCACGACCGGGACGAAGGCGCCGCCTGCTTTCTGATGCAGGCGTTCGTCGCCTCCTGCCTGACCATGTCGCACCACCTCTGGCCGGGTGGGCGGCGGGTGACGGACCAGCTGGTCATCGGCGTCGCGGAGGAGCTGCGCGCAAGCCTCGGAGTGGAGGACGGCTCGCTGCTCGCCTCCCAGCGGATCGCGCCGCTGGGCACGGCCATCCGCTTCGACCGGCAGGACTGCCGCAGCAATCTGGAGCTGCACGGTCTGACCGTGCAGGTGGGCGACGAGACCATCCCGCTGCGTCCGGTCTTCGGAGAGCTGCGCTCGCTCTGGGAGCGTACGGTGGAGCAGGTGGACCGCGTGCCGTCCGTCGCGTAGCGGTACCCGGTACGTAGCGACGCGTTGACGCCCGTCGCCGCGTACACCCTCTGCGCGCTGCTGATCGCGGTGGACCTGGTGGCCCGCGCGGGGCGGTTCTTTCTATTCGCGCGCGGCGCGGGCCACCCCGTCGCCTTCCGCGACATCTTCGTGCTCAACGTCTTCGGCGACGCGGCGGCTGCCGTGACCCCGCTGCGCATCGGCGGCGAGCCGGCGCGCCTCGCCGGGCTGATGCACGCCGGCCTTTCCGCGGGGGCGGGCGTCGCCATCCTCGCCGTGGAGGCGGCAAGCTACTACGCGGTGGTGCTCCTGATCGCACTCTGGCTCGCCGTCGGCCTTGCGCCGGAGTGGTGGGCGAGCGTTGGGCCCGGTCTGCTGGGCTCCGTCCGCGGCAGCCTTCCCTGGTTGGGCGTGCTGGTGGCGCTCAGCGGGGTGGCGGTGTGGACCGTGCGCCGCGGTGCGGCCTCCCACGGAAAGGCGGGACGTGCGCTGCGTGAAATGGTGCACGACGTACGAAGCGCGAGCCGCTGGCCGCTGCTCCTCAGCGCGCCGCTGACGCTGGTCAGCGTGGGGAGCCGGATGGCCGTTCTCCCGATCCTCGCACAGACCCTTCCCGACCCCCCGCCGCTGCCCGTCCTGGCGATGGGGTCGTTCGCCCTGTTGTACGGCCAGCTCTTCATCCCCATCCCCGCGGGAGCCGGAGCGGTGGAGCTCGCCGTGGCCGGCGGCGCGGCGGGGGAGATGGGAGCAGGGGTGGCCTCGGTGCTCTTCGCCTGGCGCGTGTTCACCCTGGGAATCGGGCTGGTGCTGGGGCTGGCGCTTGGGCTACCCCGCTACGGATGGAGCGCGGTGCGGGGGGTGCTCGGATGGAAGGGGAAGAAGGAGTGATCCTGTGACGCCACTCCTCCTCACCGCTCCCTTTACGCTCCCCGTTACGGGGCCGACGCAGATCGTCGCCGTGGCGATGCTGCTCTTCCTGCTCGCCCCGTTGCTGATGCAGAGGCTGCGGGTTCCGGGGATCGTCGGGCTGATTGTCGCAGGCGCGGTGGTGGGGCCCCACGCGCTGAACCTGCTCGCCCGGGACCAGACCATCGTGCTGCTGGGCACGGTGGGGTTGCTCTACCTGATGTTCATGGCCGGGGTGGAGATCGACCTGCACGGCTTCAGCAGGTACCGCAACCGCAGCCTGGTCTTCGGCGCGCTCACCTTTCTCATCCCACAGACCTTCGGCACCGGGGTGGGGCGGCTGCTCGGCTACGACTGGCCGACGTCCATCCTGCTGGCCAGCATGTTCGCGTCGCACACGCTGGTCGCCTACCCCATCGCCACCCGCTTCGGGATCGCCAAGAACGGCGCCGTGACCACCGCGGTGGGTGGCACCATCATCACCGACACCGCCGCGCTGCTGGTGCTGGCGGTGATCGCCGCCTCCACCCGGGGCACGCTGGACGCGCTTTTCTGGCTGCGGCTGGTCGTCTTCCTCGCCCTCTACCTGGTGCTGGTGCTGAGGGCGCTGCCGCGGCTCGGGCGCTGGTTCTTCCGGCGCGGCAGGAGCGGGGGGACCGCCGAGTACGTCTTCATACTGGCGGCGCTCTTCACCGGCGCGTGGGGTGCGGAGGTGGCGGGGGTGGAGGCCATCGTCGGCGCCTTCCTGGTAGGCCTCGCGCTGAACCGGCTGATCCCGGAGCAGGGGCTGCTCACCAACCGCATCCACTTCGTGGGAGAGGCCATCTTCATCCCCTTCTTTCTGCTTTCGGTGGGGATGCTGGTAGACGTGCGGGTGCTCGCCGGGAGCGCGCGCGCCTGGCAGGTGATGCTCGCGATGACGGCGACGGTCATGCTGACCAAGTGGCTCGCCGCGCGCGCCTCGCAGGCGCTCTTCCGCCTTTCCCCCGAGGAGGGGTGGGTGATGTTCGGCCTGTCGGTTCCGCAGGCGGCGGCGACGCTGGCCGCGACGCTGATTGGCTTCGAGGTGGGGCTCTTCGACGACGCGGTGCTGAACGGCTCGATCCTGATGATCCTGGTCACCTGCATCGCGGGGCCGGCCGTGGTCGAGCGCTACGGGCGCCGTCTCGCGCTCCAGGAGGAGCGGAAGCCGCTCGATCCCGATGCGGCGCCGCAGCGCATCCTGGTGCCGATGGCGAACCCCGCCACCGCCGACGCCCTGCTCGACCTGGCGCTGATGATCCGCGAAGCGGGCTCCGCCGAGCCGCTCTTCCCGCTCACCGTGGTCCCGGACGAGGAGGAGCGCTCGGCGGAGAACGTGGCGCTTGCGGAGAAGATGCTCAGCCACGCCGTCGCGTACGCCGCCGGTGCCGACGTGCCGGTGGTGCCGCTCACCCGGGTGGACCACAACTTCGCGAGCGGAATCGCCCGCGCGGCGACCGAAACGCGGACCTCCACCCTGATCCTCGGATGGGACGGCAAGCGCTCGCGGAGCACCGGGATCTTCGGCAGCGTGCTCGACCAGCTGCTGGAAGAAACGCGGCAGCAGGTGCTGGTGGCGAAGCTGGGCCATCCCCTGAACACCACCGAGCGACTGGTGGTGGTGGTGCCTCGCGGCTCGGACCGGGTGCCCGGATTTCCCGAAACGGCTGCCCTGGTGAAGCGGATGGCGAACCGTCTGGGCGCCTCCATTCTCGGGGTGGTGGTGGAGGGGCCGCGGGAGCGCTACCTCGAGCACTTCGAGCGGATCAAGCCGGATGCCTCTACCCACTTCGAGCGGGCACCAGGGTGGCCGGAGGCGCTGGGGATGTTGCGCGAGCGCCTCCGGCGCGACGATCTGGTGATGGTGCTCAGCGCCCGGAGCGGCGGCATCTCCTGGCACCCCGTGCTGGACCGCCTCCCCGGAGAGCTGGCACGTTCGACCCCGGAAAGCTTTCTGCTCGTCTACCCTTCGGAGGCGCGCCCGTCGCGGACCGAGCTGCCGGTCCGGGCTCCCGTGCCGGCGGGACTGCTCCCCGGCCACGTGCTGCTGAACCTGTCTCGCCGGCCGTATCCGGAGGTGATTCGCACGCTGCTCGCCACCGCCTTCCCCTCCGGCTCGCCCGGGATCGGGCGCATCGCCCGGGAGCTCGAGCGGCGGGAGCGCGACACCACCACCGAGATCGTCCCGGGGGTGGTGGTCCCCCACGCCCGGGTGGATGGGCTGGCGGAGCCGATGATGTTCGTGGGAACCTGCCCGGAGGGAATCCTCTTCCCGGGCGCCGAAGCGCCGGCCCGGCTGATCTTTCTGCTGCTTACCCCCGGAGACCGTCCCGACGAGCACCTCCACGCGCTGGCGAAGATCGCACGTCTGGTCTCGGATCCGGAACGCGTGCGAGAGATGGTGAAGAGCCGGAGCCCCGAGGAGCTGCTGGGGGTTCTTCCCACCACCTGAGGGCGCCGCTTCGCGGGCGCGGGATGTGACGCGGGCTCTTGCATTTTCCCGCGCCCATGCGCAGAATGCGGTGTCGAGCGGGAGCACGAAATCCCG
>JALZKG010000481.1 GCA_030859365.1 Gemmatimonadota bacterium | reverse complement strand
GCAGACGGACCGCCTCCCGCTTGAACTCGCGGGTATACTGCCTTCGTTTCTCTCCCATGGATCACCTCCTGCACGGACATACCCCCCGTGCTTATCTCGGTGTCCGTTCTCGGGAGGGAAGCCCAGTCCCATGCTCCGTACTGTAGCGCCAGGCGACGAGCCGCGCCAGGCCCCCGGCGGCGCCGGAAACACGACGAATCGAAGATGCTGCCGAAGAGCACGCAGCCCACGGAAGCGAGCCGCCCAACGCTGGAGCTCACCGCCGCGGGGCGACACGAAAGCTCGTGAACCGCGACGAGCTACAACATACCACAGAGCTTGAAAACCTGCATGGTCCCGCGTCCGCGTGCAGCGATTTCGCTAGGCCAGGCGGGCCAGGCGAATTAGCTCCTGCGCCTCCTTGATGGTATACGGTGGCGTGCGCAAGTGGATAACTCCATGGCAATTCGGGCACACCGGCCGAAGATCCTCGATGGCGTCCACCTCGTGCCTACCACGAAGCTCCGCCAGTGGTCGGAGATGATGGACGTGGATCAGCCGGGCCGCTACCGCACCGTACTCTTTCGCGAAACTCATCCGGCACACGCTGCAATCAAGCCCGTGATGCGCGATACAACGGGCGCGGACAGCGGGATTGCGTTCGTATGCGTTTGCGTACACGCGGCGAAGAGTGCCTTCCGGATAGCTTTGCTGATCCGGCACCTCTCCCGCATAAATGTCGGTCGAAGCAGTTTCCGATTGCCACACCGCTTCTAGCGCCTCCGCAATTTCCGGCGGAATGCGTAAGCCCGACATCCGAATACCCCACTTGAAGGCGGAGAACGGCGCCTGCTGAAGCCGCTCCCACGACACCAAGGGTTCAGGTTCCAAGCGGTCGAAGATCAGTTCAACATACCGGGTGACCTCTCCCGCTTCGGCTTTTTCTGGATCCCAGTGAGGTGCTTCGAAAGGCGGAGAGGTGACCCAGCCGGAGCCGACGACACCTTTCGGCTCCTCCCCCAAGCGGATCATGAATAGCCGGTCTCCCGGCTGGACACGTCCGCTGTTGCCGACGCTCCACGCGTCAGTGTCTTTCCCCTCGCGGCGGACACGCGCCAACTCATCTGGGAGATCACCCCAGGGAAACTTCCGCGGGTTCCAAGTGAGGAGAACGGTTGCCATGTGTCAGCCGCCGTCGAACAGCCCCAGCTGCCCGGCGGGATCCGGCCGGCGAAAGGCATCGGGGCGCAGCTCCAAGCGCTCGCGGTTCAGCCCGGCGCGGCGGGCGGCGGTGCGGAACGTGATCCTCCTGGTGAACCTGGCGTGGCCCGCCGTGCTCCTCATCCGCTTTCTGCGGGGGCGCGGCTCGTTCACAGCCCTCGAACGGTGGCAGACGGACTACCTGCCGGTCTACGGGGTGTGGGCGGCGATCGTCGTGATCGTCTTTACGCCGGTGTTCCGGTACATCTGACCGGGTGGGCTGCACCCCGTTCGGCCGCCGCGGATCCGCGCCCTCAGGCGCGGCGCCGCTTCGGCTCCGCCAGCGGCTCTTCCCCCTCCGTCGCAGCCACGCGGGTGCGCCGCCGGGGGCGGGTAGGAAAGTTGAGGACGCCGGAGCGACCCCGGTGCTCCAGCACCGCATCGTCGTACGCCCGCGCCGCCGCCTCCGCCGTTTCGAAGCTTCCGAGCCAGCGGAGCTTCCCCTCCACCCGGATCGTCGCCTGCCACTTGCCCCGGTACGGGGAAACTCCCTTGTACTTCGACGCTCCCCGGGAAGGGCGCGCCCGTCCAAAGATGCCCCGATCCTGGATCAGCAGGTTGGAGCGCCTGCAGTTGCGCTGGTCTCCATCGATGTGGATCACGATGCGGTGGTCCCGCACCTCGAGGATCTCACGGTGTAGGCGGCGCACGCGGCTCTCCTTGTCCCTGTAGCATACAAAGCCGCTGGAGGTAAAGAGCCGCTCCTTCCAGAAGCGCCAGAAGTCGGGCTCGTCGACGGTGACGACCGAGCCGTCCACCAAACGCAGCTCTCTCGTATCTGTTCCTGCCATGTTTGAATCGAAGTCGAAAAAGGAGAAGTTGCCGGATCCCCGGCAACCATCGATGCCTAATGTACACCGCAACACCGGCAAATGCACCCCCGAGCGTCAGCGGGGCGATCAGCACGAAAGTTTTGTCCCTAACGCGCTCAACTCATCAGGACAATCGAAGCGAGTTGGGTCCGCTCTTCCCCGATGCGGATGTCTCGTTCTGTCCGGGTGTCCACGAGCGGGCAAAGCGGGCAAGCCAGCGCCGTCCCGTGGAACCACCGGGACGAGCGACACCGGCCCCTTGCGGATGGTGATTTCATGGGCAAGTATTCGACACGTGCAGAACACGCTCCCGTTTCTACCCTTCTCCCCGGCTGTCGAAACACCATGAATCGGTTCGCACTGGCGGTCGCTCTGCTGCTCGCTTCCGCCTGCGCGGACGGTGGCACGCAACCCGGCCGGGTTGCCAGCCGGATCGACCTGGACCAGACGAGGGTGGAGGTGGACGACGGAGGTACGGTTCGGTTGATTGCCACCGTCCGGGACCAGCGGGGGGATGCCTTTTCGACGCTCCCGGCGGGTGTGAGCCTCACCTGGTCCAGCTCCGACCCGGAGGTCGCGTCGGTGGCGGCTGGCCTCGTCGGCGGCCAGCGTCCCGGGGAGGCGCGGATCACCGCCCGCGCCGGAGATCTGAGCGCAGAGGCACGGGTGACGGTGCGCCCGGTGGCTCGCCAGATCGAGCTTGCAGGCGGCTCCGGGCAGCAGGGTGACGCGGGAGCACCGCTCCCGCAGCCGCTGGTGGTGCGGGTGGTGGACCGGCACGGCAACGCCGTCTGAGGTGTCGCGGTGCAGTGGACGGTCAGGGGAGGCGGCGGCTCGCTCACGCCCGCATCGACGGCTACCGATGCGGCAGGGTACGCTCGCGCGACCTGGACGTTGGGTAGTGCCGCGGGAGCGCAATCGGCCGAAGCCGCCGCGGCGGGGCTTTCGGGGTCGCCGGTGGCGTTCACGGCGACCGCTGTGCAGGGACCCTCCGCTGCTACCCGTGCTGCCACCGCCGTAAACGCGAGCAGCGCCGCGTTGAACGGGGAGGCGAACGCCAACGGCTCGGCCACGGCCGCCTGGTTCGAATGGGGGACCAGTTCGACGCTGGCCGGCGCCGCGTCGACCGCGCAGCAGTCGATCGGCGCCGGAACCAGCGTCGTTTCCGTGTCTGCGACGCTCGGCGGGCTGGCGGCGGGAACCCGGTACTACTACCGGATCGTCGCTTCGAGCGGGCCGGGGCGCAGCGCGGGGGAGATCCTGAACTTTGTCACCGACGCGCCACCTTCCGCCACGGCGGTTCGCATCGTCACCTTCGGCGATTCGAACACCGACTACGGGTACAGCGGCTCCGATCCGACCGTCCGGGCCAGCTCGTACATTTCCCGCACCCCCGAGGTGCGCCTCGGCCCCTCCGATCCGAACAGCCCGCTGCAGCTGGCGGGCAAGATCGAAGCGCGCTGGAAAGCGGCTCGCCCGGCAAGCGCCATCACCGCCGTGAACCACGGGATCGGCGGGACGTCCACCACCTCGTCGCGGCACTTCACCACGGCACCCAACGCCCGTACCGCCACCAACGGCGTGACGCGCTTCGCGGCAGAGGTGCTCGGGGTGGGCTATCCCTGGAGCGGCGGGGAGTCCGTGAACCAGTACTTTCCGGAGGGAGCGATCACCCGGGTCCGGGCGTTCACTCCCGGCCCCAGCGACTTCGCCTATCTCTCCATCGGCACCAACGATCCCTCTTCCGGGGTTTCGACGTCGGGAACGATCTCCAACCTGACCTCGATGGTGGATCAGTGGATCGCCAGCGGACGAGCGGCGAATCACCTGATCGTGACGACGCTGGCGCCGCGCAACGGCAGCAACGATGCCACCTTTCCGCAGATCAACGACGCGATCCGGGCACTGGGCTCGAGCAA
>JALZKG010000472.1 GCA_030859365.1 Gemmatimonadota bacterium | reverse complement strand
GACGCACCGGATCGCGCGAGAAGCGGCGCACCGATCGGCGCGTGCTCATCTCAGCGAAAAAGGTGCGGGCTCGCCGCTCCATCTCGCTGGTCGGAAGCCGCTGGAAGTCGAGCTCTTCGAACGGATAGATCGTGGCGTTCATCAGCAGTTCGGATGCGGGTGCGTCAGCGTGAGCGATCGGATCGTTGCTTAGCTTCTGCGTGCAGATGGTGCGGCGGCATACATCGGGCCTTCGCAGCGCCGCAGCCGGTGTGAGCTTTACAGCGGTGGAAGGGCGGGGTACATTGGCGTGCTCTCACGTTGCGCGGACGGTCGAAGAAATCGATTCCGCACCAGGACCATGCAGCCGGATCATGATTCGCTTCACCGCGGAACGTTTGGAGGAGATCCTCGACCGCGCCCGCACGCTGCGGGTCGCAGTGGTCGGCGACGTGATGCTCGATGTGTACCTTTCTGGCAGCGTCGCGCGGATCTCTCCCGAGGCGCCCGTTCCGGTCGTGCACGTGACGGAGGAGCGTGTTGCCCTGGGTGGTGCGGCGAACGTGGCAGCCAATGTAGCAGCGCTTGGTGCCACATGCGAGCTGATCGGGTACGTCGGGCGCGACGCGGCGGGCGGAGAGCTTCGCCGGGCGTTGGCCGGTGATGGGGGTCGGGAGATCGCGGCCCACCTGATCGAGCGGCCAGACCGGCCGACGACCACCAAGACGCGGGTGATGGCGCGCAGCCAGCAGGTCGTGCGATTCGATCGGGAGCACGACCAAGAGCTGCCGCAGGATTGCACGGACGAGCTGTGCGATCGAGTGCGTGAGGTCGCCGCGCAGGTGGATGTGCTGGTGCTGGAGGACTACAACAAGGGAGTGCTCGCCCCACCGGTGATCCGTACAGCTCTTGCAGCGGCGCGTGAGGCGGGAATCCCGACGGTGGTGGACCCGAAGTTCCGCCATTTCTTCGTGTACGGCGGGGCAACTGTCTTCAAGCCGAACCTCGTGGAGCTGTCAGCGGCGCTCGGTATCGATGTCAAGGCGCTGGACGACGACCTGCTGGAGGACGCGCGCCGCAGGGTAGATTGCACTCACCTGCTGGTTACGCTGGGCGAGGGTGGGATGGCGCTGCGCTCCGACTCCGGCTCCACGCTTCGGATTCCGGCGATGGCGCGTGAGGTGTTCGACGTTTCGGGAGCCGGTGACACCGTCACCGCCTGCGTCGCCCTCGCGCTCGCCGCCGGAGCCGCCGTCGAGGAAGCCGCAATCATGGCGAACTTCGCAGCCGCCATCGAGGTCGCAAAGCCAGGTGTCGCCACCGTGAGCCCGGCGGAACTCGTCGCCATGGTCGGCGGCGCGAGTCTGCTCGGCGATCCCGTGCTGAAGCGGTAGCCGCACGAGCCTGTGCCCATCATCATCTGAACGGGAAAAGGAATGGCAAAGCTGCAGAGAGTCCAGACGGACGGGGCGCCCGCCGCGATCGGGCCGTACAGCCAGGCGGTCGTTCACGCCGGCCTCGTCTTCACCGCCGGCCAGATTCCGCTCGATCCTGGCAGCGGCGAGCTGATCGAGGGCGACATTGCCGCGCAGACGGAGCGAGTTCTGCGGAATCTGGGAGCGGTGCTCGAGGCGGCTGGGGCCTCATTTCAGAGCGTGGTCAAGACCACGGTGTTCCTGCAGGACATGGGGGACTTCGCCGCCATGAACGAGGTATACGGACGCTTCTTCGGCGAGCACCGCCCGGCGCGCTCGGCCGTGCAGGCGGCCCGCCTGCCTCGCGATGTGCGGGTGGAGATCGAGGCCATCGCTGCGCTTTCGCAGCAGAACCAGCCCTGAGAGTCGGTACGGATCCATGTTCAATCCCCACATTTTCCGGCAGTACGACATTCGCGGCGTGGTCGGAACCGATGTCAACGAAGGGGTCGCCGAGGCGATCGGCCGCGCGTTCGCCAGCGTGGTGAGGCGCCGGAGCCCTGGCGGTGCGGCCGTCGAGATCGTTCTCGGGAGGGACAATCGCCTCACCTCCGACGCCCTCGCCGCGGCGGTCTCGCGCGGGATGGTGGCGGCAGGCGTTACGGTGCTGGACGTCGGCATCGTTCCTACGCCGGTGAACAGCTTCGCCGGGGTCCACCTCGAAGCTGACGCCGCGCTGCAGGTCACGGGCTCGCACAACCCTCCGGAGTACAACGGCTTCAAGATGAGCATCGGCGGCCGCTCCTTCTACGGGGAAGCCATTCAGGAGCTGCGTTCGATGATGGAGCGCGGCGATTTCGAGAGTGGCAGCGGCGCGGCGCAGAGCGTGGAGATTCTCGACACCTACGTCCGCGCTCTCGCCTCGAAGGTTGAGGTCACGCGTCCCGTGCGGGTGGTGGTCGACTGCGGCAATGGCGTCGGGAGCGTGGTGGCGGTCGATCTGCTTCATGCGCTCGGCGAGCGTGTAGAGGCGATCCCGCTCTTCTGCGAATCGGACGGTACCTTCCCGAATCACCATCCCGATCCCGTGGTGGACAAGAACCTCCAGGATCTCATCGGCAAGGTGCGGGAGACCGGCGCCGATCTCGGCGTCGCCTTCGACGGGGATGCCGATCGCATCGGGGCGGTGGACGAGCAGGGGAACATCATCCGCGGAGATACTTTGCTGCTGCTCTTCGCGCTCGACATGATCTCCCGGCAGGGACCGGGGCAGCCGGTCGTCTTCGACGTCAAGAGCTCGCAGGCGCTGCCGGAGCTGATCGAGCGCGCCGGCGGGCGTCCCATCATGGCACCCACGGGGCACTCGCTGATCAAGGAGCGGATGAAGCAGGAGGGAGCTCTGGTCGCGGGGGAGCTCTCCGGACACATCATGTTCGCCGAGAACTTTTTCGGCTTCGACGATGCCCTCTACGCCGCGTGCCTGCTGCTCGGCATCGTTTCGCGGCTCGACGGCCCACTCTCGGCGCGTATTTCCGAGTTCCCGCCGTATGTTTCGACCGCGGAGATCCGCTACCCCGCGACGGAGGAGACGAAGTTTGGGATCGTCGCGCGGGCGTTGGAGCACTTCGCCCGCGATCATGACGTGATCGATGTGGACGGAGCGCGCGTGCTCTTTGGAGATGGATGGGGGCTGATCCGCGCGTCGAACACGGAGCCGGTGCTCGTCGGCCGCTTCGAGGCGCGCACGCCGGAGCGGCTGGCTCAGATCCAGCAGACAATGGAGGATTGGCTTGGCGAGCAGGGATTGCAACGCTAGACAGGATGTGGACGCGCGGTCGTAAGGCGGCGGTCGCCGCCGCCGCTCTCGTGCTCCTGCTCCTGGTGGGCGGGAGAATTGCAGCCGAGTTCCTGGTCGATCTGCTCTGGTACCGCTCGTTGGGGTACGCAGAGGTCTTCTGGATCCGCTTCAACACGGGGCTCGTCGTGCGCACCGTAGCGGGTCTGGTGGCCGGGGCGGTGATCTTCGGAAATCTGTGGGTGGTCGCGCGCTCCCTCGGAAACCTGCGGGTGCGGCGCCGCTTCGGAAACATCGAGATCGCCGAGCGGCTTCCGCAGATCTACGTCGTGGGAGTGGTGCTGCTCATCTCCCTCTTCTCCGCGTGGTGGCTTTCCGCCGGCATGGGAGATCCGGTGATGACCCTTGCCTATCTGCGCGCCGTGCCGTGGGGCGTGACGGATCCGATCTTCGGCCGCGACCTCTCCTTCTACATCTTCGAGTACCCCTTCCTCAACCGGGTGAGGACGCTCGTCGGG
>JALZKG010000444.1 GCA_030859365.1 Gemmatimonadota bacterium | reverse complement strand
CCGCGGAGCTGCTGGGGCGCCGCCCCCTGTCCACGCCGGCGCTCGCCCAGCGGCTGCTCGGCGTTTCGCCGGGCGCACCGGGCGCGGCGGGGGGTGCGGTCTGGGCGCTGCTCGGTCCGGATCCGCGCTTCCGGGTGTCGCGTGAGGGGGTGTGGAGTCTCGCCTCGGCCCCGCCCGAAGCCGGGACGGCGCTCCGCGAGCGCGGCTGGATCGTGGTGGACGTGGAAACCACGGGGGGCTCTCCGGGTGCGGGGCACCGTGTGACGGAGGTAGCCGCGGTCGAGGTGGTGGCGGGGGAGATCCGCGGCCACTGGAGCTCGCTGGTCAATCCGGAGCGCCCCATCCCGGCGAACATCACCTCGCTCACCGGAATCACGGACGCCATGGTCGCCGGTGCACCCCCCTTCCGGAACGTCGCGGAGCGATGCGGGGCGGTGCTGCACGGGGGCGTCTTCGTGGCCCACAACGTGGGGTTCGACTGGCGCTTCATCTCCGCGGAGATGGAGCGGGCCACGGGCCGGGCTCTCGCTGGACCCCAGCTCTGCACGGTGAAGCTGGCCCGCAAGCTGCTTCCCCACCTTCCGTCGCGCTCGCTCGGCCCGCTGGCAAGGTACTTCGGCCTCGCGATCGAATCGCGGCACCGGGCGCTCGACGACGCGGTGGCGACCGCCCACGTGCTGCTCCGTTTCGTGGATATGCTGGAGCAGCGCGGGGTCACCACCTGGGGCGAGCTGGAGGCGTTTCTCGGCCGTCGCACCCCCCGTACCTCGCGGCGCCGCTCCGCGATGCCGCGCTCCATGGATTCGGCGTGAGCGCGCTGCCGCTCACCCGGACCCGCACGCTCGGCGACTTTCGCCTGCACGCGCTCGAGGCGGGAACGCAGCAGCTCGACGGGGGCGCCATGTTCGGTGTGGTTCCCAAGCCGCTCTGGGAGCGACGGATCCCGGCGGACGAGCGCAACCGCATTCCGCTCGCGCTCCGCTGCCTCCTGGTGCAGACTCCGGATGCGCTGGTGCTCGTCGAAACCGGGCTCGGCAACAAGGAAGACGACAGGTTCCGCGACATCTACGGCGTCGACAACGGCGCGTCCGAGGGATCGGGTCTGCCGGACCGCCTCCACGAAGCGATCCGCGCCGCCGGCTTCGGCGCCGACGACGTCGACGTGGTGGTGAACACGCATCTGCACTTCGACCACGCCGGCGGCAACACCGTGCGCGACCCCGACGGCGAGGTCCGGCTCGCCTTCCCCCGCGCCCGCTACCTGGTGCAGCGGGGGGAGTGGGAATGGGCGCACCGCATCAACGAGCGGACGCAGGCCAGCTATTTGCCAGACAACTACGCTCCGGTCATGGAGGCGGGGCGGTGGGAGCTGCTCGAGGGAGACGCGGAAATCCTTCCCGGCCTTTCGGTCCGCGTGACCCCGGGGCACTGCCCTTGGCACCAGTCGGTCGTGCTGCGCTCCGGTGGAGAGACCGCGTGCGTCGTCGCGGACCTGATCCCCACCTGGGCGCACCTTCCGCTCCCGTGGATCATGGGGTACGACGTGGAGCCGCTCCGCACCCTGGAGGCGAAGCGGGCGCTCCTCCGCGACGCGACCGATGAGCGGTGGCTCCTCATTTCCGTGCACGATCCGGAGACACCCTGGGGCTTCGTCCGCGACGGCGGGCGGGGCGTGGAGCTCGCCCCGAACGCGGTGGGGAGCGCGGGGTAAGGAGCGGCGCCGAGGCCGACGCCGTACGCTTTCGAACCAAGACACAGGAACATGGCACACGATCCGAAAACCACCGCCGTTCTGGTCAGCGCCGTACGCACGCCCATCGGGCGTTTCATGGGCGGACTCGCCTCCCTTTCCGCGCCGGAGCTCGGCTCGATCGCGATCCGGGCCGCTCTGGAGCGCTCCTGCGTCGATCTGAACGACATCGACGAAGCCATCATGGGCAACGTGGTGCAGGCCGGGGTGGGACAGGCGCCCGCCCGCCAGGCCGCGTACAACGGGGGCGTCCCGGAGACGGTGCCCGCGATGACCATCAACAAGGTGTGCGGCTCCGGACTCAAGGCGGTGATGCTCGCCGCCCAGTCGATCCGCGCGGGGGACGCCCAGGTAGTCGTCGCCGGAGGGATGGAGTCCATGTCCAACGTGCCCTACCTGCTCCGTGGCTACCGGGAAGGGGTGAAGGCGGGGAACCAGGAAGTGGTCGACGGCCTGATCCACGACGGCCTCTGGTGCTCCTTCGGTACCTGTCACATGGGCGGCCACGCGGAGTACACAGCCAACAAGGCCGGCATCACCCGCGAGCAGGCGGACAACTTCTCCTTTCAGTCGCACCAGAAGGCGATCCGTGCCATCGACGAGGGGAAGTTCAGGGAGGAGATCGTCCCGGTGGAGATCGCGGGGCGCAAGGGGACCACGGTCGTCGACACCGACGAGTCGCCGCGCCGCGAGACCACCCCCGAGGCGCTCGCAAAGCTGCGCCCCGCCTTCGCGACCGATGCGCCCAGCGAGATCGAGGAGCTGGTGGTCACCGCGGGAAACGCGCCGGGGCTGAATGATGGCGCCAGCGCGCTGGTGGTCACCTCCGAGGAGTACGCCCGCGACCACGGCCTCACCATGCTCGCCCGCGTCACCGCGTATGCCTCGTCGGCGGTGGCGCCGCGGGATCTCTTCTTCGCCCCCGTCGCCGCCGTGGAGAAGCTGATGGAGCGGGAGGGGAAGGGGATCCACGACTACGATCTGATCGAGGCGAACGAGGCGTTCGCGGTGCAGGCGCTCGCCGACGGCAACGAGCTGGGCTGGGACTGGGACCGTGTGAACGTGCACGGCGGCGCCGTCGCGCTCGGCCACCCCATCGGTGCGTCCGGGGCGCGGGTGCTCACCACGCTGCTGTACGCGCTGCAGGACCGTGGCAAGGAGAGCGGGCTGGCGACGCTCTGTCTGGGTGGCGGCAACGCCGTCGCGCTTTCCGTCGAACGCGTCTGACCTTTCAGGGGAAACCATGAACGCTTTCCGCAGCTCCACCACCGCTGGCGCCGTCGGCCTCGGCGCACCTTCCCGCACGGCGCGCCGGGTCGTCGCCGTCGCCCTCGCGGCTGCGGCCACGACGGTCGCCGCGAAGCTGGCGGTCCCGCTTCCGGGCACGCCGGTTCCGTTCACGCTGCAGCCGCTGGTGGTGCTGCTCGCCGGCGCCCTGCTCGGTGCCCGCCTCGGCGCGGCGAGCCAGACGCTGTACCTGCTCGCAGGGGCGGCCGGGCTCCCCATCTTTGCGGCCGGCGGCGGGGTGGCGTACCTGTTCGGGCCTACGGGCGGCTACCTGCTCGCCTATCCGGCCGCGGCATTTCTGGTGGGGGCGATGGTGGGG
>JALZKG010000440.1 GCA_030859365.1 Gemmatimonadota bacterium | reverse complement strand
GTTCGTACGGGACCTGCAGGCGAGCACCGCCACTTAAGCCCCGTTTCGGAGATGGCCGACTCAGCCGTCGGATCCCGAGTGTCCGGATGCGACGGGTGTCGAATCGTGGGCGCTCGGCGCCGTCGGTGATGCGTGGGTGCAGGCGGCAGTGATGGCAACTGCGAGTATCGCGAGCAGGAGGCGGGCGGATTTCATGGCGGGAGTCTTGATGGTTTCGGGAAGAAGAGTGATCTTGCGGTCGCACCGTCCCCGACAAGATAGCAGCTCCCGCCCCTGTGCACGGACGCCGATGCGTCCCCCAACCCGACGTTTCGCGGCAACGTATGCGGAAACCAAACCGCCCCCTCCTCGTCCTGCACACCGACCCGCTCTTTCGTGAGCGGCTGCGGCGTGCCACCCGGAACATGTTCGAAATCCGCTTCGTCCTGGGGTGGGACGCGCTGTTCGACGCCGTACGGACCAGCCTGCCGAGCGGAATCGTCGTGGTGGATCCCTACCATGCCTCCCGGGCCGGGGAGCGGCTCGCGACGCAAACCGGCTCGCTTCTGCGAAACTTCCCCTCCGCCACCGTCGTCGCCGCCCTGGAAGCCCGCCCGGGGTGGTTCCACGACGTGCGGACGCTCGGGGAATGGGGGGTCAGCGAGGTGCTCGACTCGGCCGCCGAGAACACGCACCTCGCCATCCTGGAGCGGCTGCGGAGCGCCCGCGGGCGTCCCCTGCGGACGCTTCTCGAGCGTGGGGTGCGCCTCTCGCTCCCGGGGCGGGGGCGAGCGATTCTCGACGCCGCCGTGGAGACCGTCGCCACGGGTGAGCATGCACGCGACCTGGCACGAACGCTCCACGTGTCCCGCGACACGCTGCTCCGCTGGTGCCACCTCTCGGGTCTTCCCGTGCCGCGCCGGCTCCTGCTCTGGATGCGCCTGCTCCTCGCCGCCGAGATGCTCGACAACCCGGGGCAGACCGTCGATGACGTGGCTCTGGCGTGCGGCTACTCGTCGGACGATGCGCTGCGCAGCGCCTTCCGGTCCACCATGCGGATGAAGCCGAGCGAACTGCGCGCCGAAGGGGCGTTCCGGGCCACCTCCGCCGCCTTTCTGGAGGAAATCGCCGGTGGAGGAACCCTGTCGCTGGACGCTTCACGCCCGGTGGATCACCACCGCGCCTGCTCGGCACGCACGCGCCCGTCGCGGGTGGCCTGAAGGAGCGGGGAGGACGCCGCCTGAGATGCAGCGATGAGGGGGGGCGCCGCAGCCGCGTGGATCGGCTTTCTGGCGCTGGCGCTGGGCGCGCAGCTGCTGGTGGTGGTCGTTCGGGCGCGGCGGGAGGGATCCGTGCCGCTCGGGTCCGCCCTTCTCGCCATCGCTCTCGCGGTGGTGCTCGTTCTGCGGGTGCGGCAGCGGCGGCGGGAGCAGGCGGAGGAGAGGCCGGAAAGTAGCGACCTCCGCTGACCCGAAAGCAAAAGCCCCTCCGAAACCGTGGTTTCGGAGGGGCTTCGTTCTGCCGCAACCCGACGCGATGCCGCGAAAGGCACCTCGCCATGGCGGAAGATTCGCCTGTGTCTCGGCTAAAGGCCGATGCGGCGATCGCTTGCCCGTGTCAGGTTGAGGACAGCACTCGAATTGGCCAAGGGATCACCTCCTTCGTTCAGGTTGAACATCGGGCTCCAAACCCGCGTGTCGCGCGCAGCGCGTGCGATGACGTGCGGAATATAATGCGCATATTTATCCGCGCAACCCCTTGCATACAAAGCGCTTTTCGGACCTTGTCTGGGTCCGGCCGCGATGTTGCTGTGGCCGTCCATGCGTGATCTCCCCCCCAGCCTCGAGCGCCATGCCGCCCAGTGAAGCCGTCTCCACCCCGGACGCGGTCCCGCGGACCATCGCCATCTCCGGCTCCACCGGTCTGATCGGCTCTGCCCTAGTCGCCGAGCTGCGTCGCGAGGGGCGCCGCGTCCGCCGCCTCGTTCGTTCCGCAGGGGACCGAGAAGCGGACGACATTGTATGGGACCCGCGGGGCGCCGTACTCGAACCTTCCGCGCTACACGGGGTGGACGCGGTGGTCCACCTGGCGGGGGAGCCGGTCGGGGAGCGCTGGTCAGGCGGAAAAAAGGAGCGGATCAGGCGCAGCCGGGTGGACGGTACCACCCTTGTCGCCCGCACCCTCGCGGCCATGTCGCAACCGCCCGGGGTGTTGGTCAGCGCCTCCGCGGTCGGGATCTACGGCGACCGAGGTGCGGAGGAGCTGGACGAGACGAGCGCGCTGGGGAGCGACTTTCTGGCGGGTGTCGGGCGGGAGTGGGAGGCGGCCGCGGACCCCGCGCGCGCGGCGGGGATCCGGGTAGTCCACCCCCGCTTCGGGGTGGTGCTGAGCCCCCGGGGAGGTGCGCTGGGCAAGCTGCTGCCGCCCTTCAAGCTGGGGCTCGGCGGCAAGCTGGGGAGCGGGCGGCAGTGGGTGAGCTGGATCGGGCTGCACGACACGATCCGAGCCCTCTTGTTTCTGCTGGACACGCCGGGCATGGAGGGTCCGGTCAACGTCGTCGCCCCCTCACCGGTGACCAACGCGACGTTGACCGAGGCCGTCGGGCACGCGGTGGGGCGCCCCACCATCGCCACCGTCCCCGAGTTCGCCCTCCGCTTGGCGATGGGGGAGATGGCCGACACGACCCTGCTCGCCAGCCAGCGCGCCCTCCCGCGCCGGCTGCTGGACGCCGGCTTCCGCTTCGACCACCCCGGCATCGAGGAGGCGGTCGAAGCGGAGCTGGCGTAGGGGCGCCTACTTCTCGATGGGGGCGCGCACCAGGTTCCCCCACTCGGTCCACGAGCCGTCGTAGTTGCGGACCCGCGGGTAGCCGAGCAGGTAGCGCAGGGTGAACCAGGTGTGGGAGGAGCGCTCCCCGATGCGGCAGTAGGCGATCACGTCGTCCCCACGGGCCAGTCCGATCTCCCCCTCGTAGATCTCCCGCAGCTCGTCTGTGGGCTTGAACTCGCCGGTGTCGGCGTTCACCGCGCGCGCCCAGGGGACGTTGCGGGCCCCGGGGATGTGGCCGCCGCGCATCGCCCCCTCCTGGGGGTACTCCGGCATGTGGAGCTTGAGCCCCTTGAACTCGTCGGGGGAGCGGACGTCGATCAGCTTCCCCGTCGTGTTCAGGTGCGCCATGACGTCGTCGCGGAAGGCGCGGATCTGCTCCGTGGCGAGGACGGCGGGGACCGGATAGTCGCTGGCGGCGCGCTCGGGGACCTCCGTCGTCAACGGCCGCCCCTCGTCTTCCCACTTCTTCCGTCCCCCGTCCATGATGCGCAGCGAGCGGTGCCCGAACAGCTCGAACACCCAGAAGGCGTAGGTGGCCCACCAGTTGTTCTTGTCGCCGTAGAAGACGACGGTGGTGTCGGGGCGGATCCCCAGCCGCCGCATTAGCGCGGCGAACGCGTCCGGGCTCAGGTAGTCCCGGGCGAGCGGGTCCTGCAGGTCGGTGTGCCAGTCGATGCGCACCGCTCCGGGGACGTGCCCCACGTCGTACAGG